>VGVE01000022.1 GCA_016874135.1 Gammaproteobacteria bacterium
ATCTTCTGTATTTCGCTGCTCGCTGCGTTCGGTGCCATGCCGTTACTCAAACGATTGCGTGCCCGGACCGATCGGCTTAAAGGGCCGCTCTCTGCGAGGCTCGGTCTGCGTGAGGCTGCGTGGTTTCCCGAGGATCTCGGGGTTGCTTGTGCGGCACTCGCTTTGGCGGTTGCAGTGAGCATCGGTGTCGGCCTGATGGTTGAGAGTTTTCGCAAGGAATTCGCTGAACTCTTGGAGGCGAGGCTCGCCCCTGACCTGTGGATCACCGTTACGGATGATCAGGACTCAGCGTTGCTCGCAGCGAACCTCACGGCGATGCAAGGCGTTACAGAGGTGTCGTTGTCGGGAGAAACGCAAGTTCGTATTCAAGGTTTGCCGGTTCTCCTCGGGTTCACGACCTTCGATGCCAAGCGCGCGGCCCGATATGGTCACCCCATTGCGCTTTCACCTGACGAAGTACTGATCAACGAAACGCTGGCGGGAATGCTGGATCGTGAAGTGGGTGACGGGATTTCCGATGGCAGCAGAAGCTATCGGGTTGCCGGTGTATTCAAAGGTTATGGAGAGACTGGGCTGCGTCTCCTCATCAACGCGGCTGGCGTACGCGGCTTTACGGGGGCGGAGCCTGTTTTTACCCGTCTCAGCGTGGACGCTGAACATCCCGATCGGATCAGCGATGCGCTGACAGGCTGGAAGGGGATCGAGATCTCACTGACAAAAAGGGTTCGCGAGCGTTCGATGGCGATTTTTGACCGCACCTTCGCGACCTCGGATGCCTTGGCCTGGCTCGCACTGCTGATCGCATCCGGTGCTTTGCTGAACGCATTGGCGGGTTTCCGGCTCAGCCAACAGGCGACGGGCCGGTTGCTCGATGCGCTGGGGGTGGGTCCCTCATTCAACCTCGCAGTGAGTCTGGTACGTGCACTCGTGGTCGGAGTGACAGCATTGGTCATCGCGCTGCCGCTCGGTATCTGGCTCGGGTTCATCCTCTGCAGCGAGGTCAATCCACGCGCTTTTGGTTGGACACTTGGTTTTCATCTGGTCCCTGAGCCGCTTTTGTTACCGACAGGTCTGGCACTGCTGGCCGCGCTTGTCGCGGGAACGCTGGGCGGCTTTACCCGCATACCGGGCGAGCGGCGTTGAGCCGTCTCCTGACCCTCACGTTGATGCTGCTGCCGCTGCTAACGGGCGGATGTGGCAGGGATCATCTGGCTGTTTCAGAAAAAGAGATGAGCCGCGAGGGTGGAGCCCTGCGAGTGGGTGCAGTTCTGGGTGAACGATCGGATGACGCAGAATTCGAACGTGCGGTTGTACCAAGACCATTCCTGTTCCCGGATGATCATGGCGCACACCCGGCTTTTCGCAGCGAATGGTGGTATCTGACCTGTGTGCTTGTGGATGAGGCCGGTCATGAGTATGGCGTTCAGTTCACGCTCTTCAGACAGGCGTTGCCGCGCCGCGGTACTGATCAGTCTGACAATCCATGGACCTTGAAACAGGCCTGGCTTGCTCACTTTGCGGTGACGGATGTGAGGGGTAGCCGGCACACCGGGTATGAACGATTGTCCCGGGGTCATCCGGCACTTGCCGGAGTTATGCCGACTGACCTGGGGTCCAACGATTCCGCTATGCGGCTTTTCATTGACGACTGGGTGATGGAAATCGGTCAGGACACCTCTAGTCTCTCCCTTTCGGACGGTGAGTGGTCGGCGGAACTTTCAATGGCGGCCACACTACCCGTGATCCCCCAGGGTGAGTCAGGTTTGTCCCGAAAAAGTGCGGATCAGGCTTCGTACTACTATTCGTGGCCGCGTCTTGAGATCACGGGCTCGCTCATCCGGGAAGGCGAAACAATCGAGGTCAAAGGGCTCGGTTGGTTCGACCATGAATGGAGCACCAGTGTGCTGAGCGACGGGCAGGTCGGCTGGGCGTGGTTTTCCTTGCATCTCGATGACGGTCGCAGCCTGATGGTGTTTCGCCTTCGCCGCACGGATGGAATGCGTGATCCGTTCGATCACGGGGTTCTTGTTGAACGTGATGGGCGTTATACCCCGCTTGCAGCGACCGACTTCCAGCTCGAGCCTCAGGCGGAATGGAAAGGTCCGGACGGAGTGATCTGGCCGATTGAATGGGTGCTGGCACTGCAGGATCAGAAGCTACGCGTAAGCGCCGCGATATCGGATCAGCGGATGCTCACACGTATTCCCTACTGGGAAGGTGTCGTACATGCGTTCGGTGAGGAGGGTGAGTCAAAAGGCTCTGGCTATATGGAACTCACGGGGTATTGACCTGCTTTCCCGTTGATAGAACCGTCTTCGAGTCAGAGCGTTTTGCGCCCGTGCACCATCGCACCAATCAGGTTCCGCCGTTCATGCCAGGACGCGAACAATACGCCGCTCACGTGGAGCGCAACACCCGCCAGCAGGATGTCTGAGGAGATCGAATGAACGTTCTCGACCCACTCCACCCCCCAGAATCGATCTGTTGTGTAGAGCCAGCCGGTTAAGCAGACGATGGCCAGGAGCAACAACAGAGTGACCACCATCCAGGCACCGAGCGGGTTGTGACCCGCTGAAGGCGTAGTGTTGCCTGTGCGCATCGCCGCGATGTACTGCAGCGTATTCAGCGGCGAAACCAGGAACGAACGGAAAGCGAAAGGCGGGCCGGCGAGGAAGCCGGCCCCGGCACGCCAGGCAACGATGGCAAGTACCGCATAGCCAAACCACTCGTGCCAGCCGCCCGGAGTGTGCCGTGTGAACCAGGAGATGGCGGTTGAGATCACCAGCAGCCAGTGGCCGACCCGGACCGCGAGCGGCCATGTGAACTGATCCGGCATTGTTGCTACCCGCGTTTTCGGCCAGCTGTCAGGCTGCGTCGTTCAATCCTCTTCTGTTGCCACCGGTGCGAAGTCCCGTGGATCAAAGTAGGCCTCAACACGTTTGCCACTCTCATCCACCGCGTAAACCTCATAACAGCCGCCGTCGACCTTGATGCGGCGCACCTGCCAACCTTTGGCTTCGAGTTCGGCCTGCAGTGTCTCCTTGGGTTTCCAGTTCGCCGGGTCACCGGAATCGCACGTAGCGAGCCCGGTGGCGTTGGCAGTTCCGGTGGCCAACAGCGCCACGGTGAGGCTCATTGCGGTCAGTAGTTTCAAAATCAGTCTCCGGTTTGCGAGGGGAACGCCTACCCTATACCGGCGACGTGGCATCTCACTAGTCCGTTGTTTCCGGTTGTTCTCCATCTGCAAACTTCGGAGGCCCGCAGTTCAACTGTCACCCACAGCGGTGCTCCCGGTTAGCTTACGGCTTCGAAATTGTTCACAATCCGGCCATAACTCCCTGCGAGCAAAGCACACCGCTTCTTCGTCCATGAATGGCGCCGATCTCACGCGCAGAACTTCCGAGACTTTCGCACCCCCTCTGGAGGGCGGTGCAGGCGCGCGTGTCGATGGGTCCGGAAAGGGCCCGGTAGTGGACGATGCCCGTATTCTTCTGGTCGATGACAAACCCGAGCTGCTCGAGAGCCTGTATCAGCTCATCACCCTGCATGGTTACCACGCGGAAAAGGCGCTCGGTGGTCAGGCTGCACTGGATGCGTTGGCCCGCGATCACCATGACGTGGTGCTGCTGGACCTGATCATGCCGGGGGTCAGCGGGTATGACGTTCTCGACTTCGTCGCCCGGGAAAAGATTGATACCAAAATCATCGTTGTCAGTGGTGATGCCTCGTTCAGCGGAGTCAAACACGCGCTGCACTGTGGTGCTTTCGACTTTGTGAAAAAGCCCTACGACGCCGCCGAACTGGTGGCGACGATGGAAACCGCGCTGCGCGAGGTATGGCTCGAGAACCGCAACCAGGACATGGAGGCGCAGCTGCGGGCGAGTGAAGAACTGCACCGGTTCATCGTCAATAGTTCCCCTGACCTTGTTTACATGCTCGACCGGAATGGTTGTTTCACCTTCCTGAACGATCGCCTGGGGCCGATGCTTGGTTTTGAAAAGAGCGAGCTGGTTTCGCGACATTTCTCCGAACTGGTTGATCCGGAGTACCTCGATCTCGCCACCAATGTTTTCAATGAACGGCGCATGGGTTCACGTGCGGCGCGAAATGTCGAAATCAAGCTGCGTTCCAGCCTCAAACGACCTGGATCGCGGTTCAGTGATGTCCAGTCGATCTGGGTCGAATTGACTGCGCAAGGGGTTTATACCGATCCACGAGAGCGCAATCGTCAGACGTTCGTCGGCACGTTCGGCACGATCCGCGATATCAGCGAACGCAAGGAAGCCCAGGAGGTCATCAACTTCCAGGCCTATCACGATCTGCTCACACATCTGCCGAACCGTGCCTTGCTGAAGGACCGACTGGAACTTGCGATCACACAGGGCTCACGCAACAAGGCACGTCTTGCAGTCATGTTTCTGGATCTCGACCGCTTCAAGGTGGTCAATGACAACCTCGGCCATAGCATGGGCGATCGCTTGCTGAAAGCCGTCGCCAATCGTCTGCAAAGCTGTCTGCGCCGCAGTGACACGCTGTCCCGTTTCGGTGGCGATGAATTTACGCTGCTGTTACCGGAAATCCGTACCCGTGATGACGTGGTGGTGATCGCCGGAAAGATCCTCGATCGTCTGAATTCGCCGTTCGTGATCGACGGTCACGAGCTCTTTGTAGGCGCGAGCATCGGGATCGCCATGTATCCCGAAGGTGGCACAAGTGCCGAGGCTCTGATCCAGAACGCCGACATTGCCATGTATCACATCAAGAGCCGCGGCAAGAACGGATACCAGTTCTTCGCCGAGGAGATGAACAACCGGTTCTCGACACGGCTCATCCTCGAACGTGATCTGCGCAATGGCCTCTCACGGAATGAGTTTGAAGTCTTTTACCAGCCGCAGGTCTGCCTGCGCACCGGCCGCATCACGGGTGTAGAAGCGCTGGTTCGCTGGCGACATCCCGAACGCGGCATGGTTGCACCGGGCGAATTCCTTCCGCTCGCTGAAGAAACCGGGCTTATTATCCAGCTGGACGAGTACGTTCAGCGGCGGGCGTTTGCGGATGTGGCGGCGTGGGATCGTGCCGGCGTCGGCAAAGTGCGGGTCTCCGTCAATGTTTCCGCCGCCCAGCTGGAAAAAGAAGGTTTCATCGAGCAGTTCGTGGAAGCGCTGGAAAGCGCCGGCCTGAACGCAACCCGGGTGAAGGTCGAGATCACGGAAAACACCCTGATGCAGGACATGGAAGTGATCATTCCCAAGTTGAAGACGCTCCGCGACCTGGGGGTCAGCGTAGCGATCGACGACTTCGGCACCGGTTATTCCTCGCTCAGCTATCTCCGTCAGTTCCCCGTGAATACCCTCAAGATCGACCGCAGTTTTGTGTGTGACATCCGCGAGGAGGAGGGCGAAGGCGAAGCCAGCATAATCAATGCGATCGTCGCCATGTCCCAAGGGCTCAAACTGGACCTCATCGCCGAAGGGGTCGAGAACCGCACCCAGCTCAACTACCTGCGTCAGCATGGCTGTAGCGAAGTCCAGGGATCCATCTTCTCCGAGCCCCTGCCTGCGGCGCAGATGTGTGACATGCTCAGGGCCGATCCGTTTGCGGAAATTGTCGTCTCCGAAGCCCGCAGCGAACAATCCTCGGGAGTTGCCGCGGCTTCCTGACCCGCCGGGCGATGTCGTATAGTGCCTGCCCCTTGATGCACATCCTGAACCCGTTGAAAGGTTTTACCACCCGCATCGTGCACAGCGACCGGCAGGAGGCCATCGAACACGGCAGCCTCCAGAAGCCGGTGCATGCGACCGTGGCCTATGGCTACGGGGATGCGCGTGACCTCGCCGCGGTATTCCAGGGCAAACAACAGGGTTTCACCTACGGACGCCAGGTCAATCCGACGGTGGACGCGCTGCAGAACAAGATCACGCGGATGGAAGAAGGGATCGCCACGGTCTGCTTCGGAACCGGGATGGCGGCCATCGGGACCATGCTGTTCGCGCTGCTGCGGCGTGGCGATCACTTCGTTTCGAGTTCCTTCCTGTTTGGCAATACCAACAGCCTGTTCAACAGTTTTGGTACCCAGGGAATTGACGTCAGCTTTGTCGATGCCACAGCGGTGGGTGCGGTCAGGGCTGCGATCCGGCCGGAAACGAAGCTGATATTCGTTGAAACCATCGCCAATCCGGTGACCCAGGTGGCCGCACTCGAAGAGATCGGTGCACTCGCGCGGGAGAAAGGCCTGGTTTATGTCGTCGACAACACGATGACCTCGCCCTGGCTCTTCCTGCCAAAATCGGTTGGTGCGAGTCTCATCATCAACTCATTGACGAAATACATCGGTGGACACGGCAACGCACTCGGCGGTGCAGTGACTGAAACAGGTCTCTTCGATTGGCGTTCGTTTGGCAACCTGTACGACATCTACAAACAAGGTGACGCCCAGAAGTGGGCCATCCAGCAGATTCGCAAAAAGGGCCTGCGTGATTTCGGTGCGGCGCTGGCGCCCGAAGCAGCTCACCACATCGCCGTTGGTGCGGAAACCCTGGCGCTGCGAATGGAACGGCAATGTGCGAACGCACAGGCGCTGGCAGAGTTTCTGGAAGCCCAGTCCTGGGTCAACAAGGTCTACTACCCGGGGTTGAAGTCCCATCCGCAGCATGCGCGTGCGGACCGCCTGTTCCGGCATCCGGGCGCACTCTTCAGTTTCGAGTTGTCGTACGACGTTGATCTATGGGGCTATCTCAACTCGCTGCGGGTGGTGATCAAATCCAGCAATCTTGGAGACAACCGGACACTCGCCATTCCAGTCGCCCATACGATCTACCACGAAATGGGGGCGGAGCGTCGGGCCAGCATGGGAATAGACGATTCGCTGATTCGGATTTCAGTAGGAATTGAAGAAGCGGACGACCTCATCGAAGACTTCGCGGGGGCGTATGCGACGCTCCGCAGAAGCTGAGAAGCTGGCTTCAGAGCCGCAGGCCTTTTAATCAGATTCAGCAAGGGGGGGGCATGGGCAGACTTGAAGGCAAAACCGCGATCATCACCGGGGGTGCCGGCGGCATCGGCAAGGCAGCAGGAGCGCTGTTTGCCAAAGAAGGCGCCAATGTCCTGCTGGTGGATCTCTCGGAAGCAGCGCTCAAGGCCGCGGTCGCCGATATCGGCAGTAATCGCGTGCACTGGTTCGTGGGTGATGTCACGCGCGCCAGGGACAACGATGCCATGGTTGCTGCGGCGAAGGAAAAATTCGGCGGGGTGGATGTTTTCCTCGCCAATGCCGGCATCGAGGGTGATGTCAAATCCATCGAAGACTACGATGAAGCCCGCTTTGACCAGGTCATCGCGGTCAATGTGAAAGGTGTATTCCTTGGCCTCAAGTCCACCATGCCGGCGATGCGGGAACGGGGCGGCGGCTCCATCGTCATTACCTCGTCTGTAGCCGGAGTGCAGGGTGCGGCCGGGGTCGCACCCTACGTCACCAGCAAACATGCAGTGATCGGCATGATGCGCTCTGCAGCCAAGGAAGGTGCGGCACACCGGATTCGTGTCAACACGGTGAATCCGTCACCGGTAGAAACCCGCATGATGCGCAGCCTCGAAGAGGGCTTCATGCCGGGTAACGCAGATGTCGCCAAACAGGGCATGGCGAGCCGCATTCCAATGCAGCGTTATGGCATGCCGGAAGAGATTGCGCAGGTGATGCTGTTTCTGGCCAGCGATGATTCGAGCTGGGTCACGGGCAGCGTTTATCTTGCCGACGGCGGCAGTACGTCCTGACAGGCTACTGAAAACGCGATCCGCTAACGTTCCGGTTGAGGGGTGGCATGAGAGAAGCGCTGCTTGAAACCCGCTTGCCGCTGCCGAACCGGCGCAGTGGCAAGGTGCGTGATCTCTACGACGTGAAGCTCGGCGATGGCACGGAGGCGCTGCTGATCGTCGCCACCGATCGTATAAGTGCCTTTGATGTGGTGATGGCCAATGGTCTGCCGGGCAAAGGCATCATCCTGACCCAGCTTTCCCGCTTCTGGTTTGAGAAGTTTGGTGAGGTCATCCGCAATCATCTGCTCTCGATGGACGTCCAGGATGTGCCTGATCTCGATGACGAAGCGCGGTCGAGCCTTGACCGGCGCATCATGCTTTGCCGCAAAGCCACAGTGCTGCCGGTTGAATGTATCGCGCGGGGCTACCTCACCGGCAGCGGCTGGAAGGACTATCAGGCAACAGGTGCGGTCTGCGGGCAAGAACTTCCCCGAGGCCTGCGTAATGGCGACAGACTCGAGAAGCCCATCTTCACGCCGTCCACCAAGGCCGCAAGTGGCCATGATCAGAACATTACCTTTGCGGAAGGCGAGGCCATCATCGGCCCCGGCCACATGCGATATCTGCGCGAGCGGACGCTGGATCTCTACGTGCGGGCGCGCGACTACGCCGGTGGACGGGGCATCCTGCTGGCTGATACCAAGTTTGAATTTGGCCTGTTGCCGGGCGAAAGCGAGCCCATTTTCGTTGACGAGATTTTTACGCCTGACAGTTCACGTTTCTGGCCCGCAGATGACTGGCTGCCAGGCCGCGAACAACCCAGTTTCGACAAACAGATCGTGCGTAACTATCTGGAGACGCTCACGGCCGCTGGCCAGTGGGACAAGACACCGCCAGGTCCTGAGCTGCCTGCAAACATCGTTGAGCGCACACTCGGGCGTTACCTCGAAGCCTATGAACGGCTGACGGGCCGAACGCTTGATGTCGGCCGGTTCTAACGGCAGGTGGATTGGAGCCAGTACAAGGAGATCGCCGCCCGTCCTGATGTGCTGCCGAGAGCCGTGATCGAGTGGACGCTTGAACGGATGAGCGACCAGACGGTTAAACAGGTGCTGACGGCGTGTCTTCGTGGTGCTTCAATCCCGAAACCCGAGAACATCGTGCAGGATCCGAGGGTTGATCTCTTTCAGCTGGCGCTAGGAGTGGAGCAGGTGCGCAGCATCACTGTTGCACTTGCGGCTGCTGAATCTGGATCGCGGTGGCAGGGCCATGCCCTGATCGTCTGGCAGGAATATCTTGGTTTTCTGAATGAAAAGGAGAGTTACATGCAGGCCAAAACAACTGTTGACCGTTTGATGGCGGCGTTCGATCGGCGCGATATCGAAGGCATCGTCGGGTGTTTCGCCGCCGATGCGGTGTACCACAACATTCCGATGGAGCCGGTTCGTGGCAAGGACGCCATCAAGGCATCTCTCGCGCCTTTCGTCGGTATGGCGTCTGAAGTGAAGTTCGAAGTACTGCGCAGCGTCACCCAGGGCAACGTTGTCATGAATGAACGGATCGATCGTTTCAATATCGGCGGCAAGTGGCTCTCGATCGCGGTCATGGGCGTGTTCGAAGTCGGCAATGACGGCATTACTGCGTGGCGAGACTATTTTGATCTGGCCCAGTTCCAGTCACAGATGGCCGCGATTCAAGGCGGCTGAGACGATCAGATTAACGACCGGTCGGAGAAGACAGCATGGCGCGGCATGCGGTAGAGAGTGAAGTCGCGGGTTCAGTGTGGAAGGTTGAGGTCGCTGTAGGTGCCACGGTCGCCAAAGGTGATGTGCTCATCATTCTCGAGTCCATGAAGATGGAGATTCCGGTGGAAAGCCCCGCTTCCGGAGTGATTGAGGAAATTCTGGTCTTGCCCGAAGAGCAGGTTGCGGAAGAGCAGGTGCTGATCGTCGTCAGATCGTAGAGCGGCAGTAGTCCGGCGGTGCCCAATGCTGTCTGTGCTAAGGTAACGGCCCTGCTTCTGGCAGCATCCAGAATTTCTATTCCGGGAGATCCGAAACCATGACCGATCTTGTGACCATCACCGTCGACAACGGTGTTGCTGACGTCCGCCTCAATCGAGCCGACAAATACAACGCGTTGAGTCCGGAGATGTTCTCCGCGATCATCGCCGCCGGAGAAAAACTGCAGATGGCCCGTGATGTGCGAGCGGTGGTTTTGTCCGGCAACGGTCCTGGGTTCTGCGCTGGTCTTGATATGACCAGCATGCAAGGGCTTGGCAAGGGCAGTAGTGGTAGTGCAAGCGGTGGTACACCGAATCTGCTCCGCCGCGACATGGAGCGTCCGGAAAATCACGCGCAGCGCCCGGCGTTCATCTGGCGCAAGGTGCCGATGCCGGTGATCTGCGCCATCCATGGTGTCGCCTACGGTGGTGGTATGCAGATTGCACTGGGTTCGGACGTTCGCATCGCGGCACCGGACGCGAAGATGTCGGTGATGGAAATCAAGTGGGGACTCATTCCCGACATGGGCATCACCCAGTCCCTGCGGGATCTGGTTCCCATGGATGTGGCGAAAGAACTGACGTTTACCGGTCGCATATTCTCCGGCACCGAAGCGCAGCAACTCGGCCTCGTAACGTATGTGGATCAGAATCCTCTGCAACGCGCCTTGTCGATTGCCCGGGAAATTGCCGGCAAGAATCCTGATGCCATCCGCCGTGGCAAGGAACTCTTTGAAAAGAGCTGGCGCGCTGAGCCGCGGGCAGGTCTCGAACTGGAGGCCAAACTGCAGATGGAACTCATCGGTTCTGCCAATCAGGCGGAAGCGGTGAAAGCGAACTTCGAAAAACGCTCACCGAACTTCAAAGATCCGGTTTGACCTAGAGCTGTCGTGAGCTGGGAACCTGAAGCTGCTGAAATCCGCCGCCGTCGCGAGCTCGCGAAGGCAGAAGGCGGAACCGCCGGCATCAACAAACAGCATGCGCAGGGCCGGCTGACCATCCGTGAGCGGATCGATGCGCTGCTCGATCCGGGTTCCTTTGAGGAACAGGGACTTGCTACGGCGGTACCTGACTACGACGATGAGGGGCGGGTGCGCGAGTTCGTGCCGGCCAACTATGTGCTCGGCTTCGGCAGGATTGATGGCCGGCGAATTGTCGTTGGTGGTGAGGATTTCACGCTCAAAGGTGGTTCTCCCAATCCGGCCGGACTGCGCAAGAGTGTTTATGCCGAGAATATGGCATGCCACTACCAGGCACCTCTGGTCAGGTTGCTCGAAGGTGGCGGCGGCAGCGTAAAGGGCAGCGGCAAACCGGGGTTGAACTGGGGTGATCCGGTCTACAACGAGCCACGCTTTCGCATCATTGCAGATGCTATGAGCCAGGTACCGGTGGTTTCGGCGGCGCTTGGCGCGGTAGCCGGATTTCCCGCAGGACGCCTGGTCGCATCACACTTTTCGGTAATGACCAGAGACACCGCACAGGTCATGACGGGTGGTCCGGCTTTGGTGGAACGGGCGCTCGGCACCCGGCTCACCAAGGCAGAGCTCGGCGGTGCCGCGATTCACGCCAAGAGCGGCGTCGTGGACAACGTCGCCGATGATGAAGCGGATGCGTTTGGTCAGATTCGCCGCTTTCTCTCCTACCTCCCGTCGAACGTCCACCAACGCGCACCGCGGCAGCCTTGTTCGGATCCAGTGGAGCGGATGGAGGATGAGCTCATCCGCATCGTTCCGCGGGAATCCAACAAGACGTTTAATGCGCGGCAGATTCTCGAGATGGTGCTCGATCAAGGCAGTGTATTCGAGCTTGGCGCATCGTTCGGAAAAGGCCAGATCTGTGCGCTGGCTCGACTCAGTGGCCAGCCGGTCGGTGTGCTCATCAACAACAACCGGATCTATGCGGGATCGATGACGGCACAGGCTGCGCAGAAATATCGCCGCTTCATCGAGATGTGTGATCTCTTCCATTTGCCGGTGATCAACTTCGTCGATCAGCCGGGCTTCATGATCGGTGCCGAAGCGGAAAAGGCAGGCACGATACGCTTCGGCATGGCGGCGGTGTCCGCCGCGGTCCAGTCCGTGGTGCCCTGGGCGGTGGTTCAGGTACACAAAGGATTTGGTGTTGCTACGGCTGCACACTATGCGCCGGACGCCTACGTCCTCGCCTGGCCATCAGTCGAAAGCGGAGCCTTGCCGCTTGAGGGAGGAGTGGCTGTCGCTTTCCAGAAGGAGATTGCCGCTGCCGCAGATCCTGACGCCCGCCGCAAGGAACTTGAAGACAAGCTGCGCAGCCGACGCAACCCCTATGCACGTGCTGAGTCCTTTTCGGTACACGAGATGATCGATCCACGCGAAACCCGGCCGTTCCTCTGCCGCTGGATCGAGTGGATCCAACCCCTGCTGGAAACACTGAAGGGTCCGGTCCGTTTCGGAATCCGCCCCTGACGTGGATAATCCGCGCCCAACCAACCCTGAGGTACTTCTGAGATGACGTATTCGTTCGAAGGCAAAGTCGCGATCATCACCGGCGCTGGTGGTGGCCTGGGCCGTTGTCACGCCGTTGAACTGGCCAAACGCGGCTGCAAGGTGGTCGTCAATGATCTGGGTGGCGCGATGGACGGTACGGGCGGTTCATCGGCCGCTGCCAAAGCCGTTGTCGATGAGATCAAGGCTGCGGGTGGCGAAGCCATTGCCAACGGCGGTTCCGTCTCTGACGCGAAGGGCGCGAAGAGCATGGTGGATGACGCGATGAATGCCTGGGGGCGTGTCGACATCCTCATCAATAATGCCGGCATCCTGCGTGACAAGTCGTTCCACAAGATGGATATGAACGACTTCAACATTGTCATGAACGTACATCTCACCGGTGCGGCGATGGTGACCCGGGAAGTCTGGGAGATCATGCGCAGCCAGAACTACGGTCGTATCGTCATGACGACCTCGCCGACCGGTCTCTACGGCAACTTCGGCCAGGCCAATTACGGCGCCGCAAAACTGGCCCAGGTCGGCCTCATGAACTCGCTCAAGATCGAAGGCGCCAAGTACAACATCCGGGTCAACACCATCGCACCGGTGGCGGCGACGCGCATGACGGAAAACCTCATGCCGGAAGCGGTGCTGAAGAAACTCGGACCTGAACTGGTGACACCGGCAGTGGTTTACCTGTGCACCGAAGATGCGCCAAACGGCGTCATCATTCAGGCGCAGGGCGGACGTTTCTCCACGGCCATCATCGTGGAAAACGACGGGGTAGATCTGGGTGTCGATGCGACCGCTGAGGATATCGCCGACAACTACAAGAAGATCGTCGAGCTCTCCAATCTCCGTCCACGGGCGATGTTGCAGCTGAACTGACGGGCGCCTTCTGTGGCATTCAGGCCCCATGGGCCGGTCCTGATTAGGGACCGCCTCATGCGGGTCATCAACGCTGCTGCCGCCTCGTCAGTCTTTCCATTCCCGCTTTGCCAGCAGCGCCGATGTGCGCCCTGAGACGAATTGCCGCACAAGTGCGGGCAGCAGCACCACATCGGCGATCAATGCGATGAACATGGTGGTGATCATCAACATCGCGAAGTCATGGAACGGCTGCATCTCGGCAAAAAACAGCACCACAAAACCGAAACACACCGCCAGCGTCGTCGTCATCACCGGAGCGATCAGCTCTCGCACTGTCCTGAGCACCGCTGTCGCCGGGTCGTAACCGCTGCGCTGCAGCTGTTGCAACCGGACCAGAAGATGGGTGGTGTCGTCGAGCACGATGCCAAACGCCATCGCCGCAACCAGCGAACTGCCCATGTCGATGGCGACGCCTGCCGCGCCCAGAAGCGCGAGCCCGGACAAAACCGGTATGGCGTTGATGATGATGCCGATGATGGCGTAGGACCAGGAGCGGAACAGAAACAGCAACAGGATGAAAATGAGCGCGGCACCGATGGCGAGCCCTTTCAGATTGTCTCCCCCGATGCGGTGTCCGGTTTCAAAAAAGCTCGCAACGCGTCCAACGTAGTAGCCCTTGATGCCATGTTCCTGAAGGTAGTTGTCGACGACTGCTTTCATTTCGAAGTAGCCGGCAGAACCGATGTAGGGGATCTGGAAGTTGATCAGGATCCGTGTCCTGTCTTCATCCATGTAGAGCTCGAGGTCCTCCGGATCAAACCAGATGAAGAGCTGGGCGAGTGTGTCCGGATCCTCCGGAAAACCCGCTTGTGGATTGCCGCTGACGGCACGGTTCAGCTGCACGAGCTGGTCGTGAAACCACACTGCCTGGAAACCGGACGGATACTTCTCGTACAGGGTATCGATCAGGGGTTTCAGCTTCGTCCAGGTTTGTGGATCTTCGGCGCTCTCGACTTCGACCATCAACGGCAGGTTCATCCGCCCGAACCATTGGCCGGCCACTTCATAGTCAGCACGATAGCTGTTGGTCATTGGCAGGTAGTCGGTCGGACCGTAGTCCACCTTGAGGCGCGACATGCCGTAGACGATGCCGAGCAGAAAAAACAGCATCAGACCAATACCGGCCGCGCTGTGGATCAGCGGCCAGCGGGGTACGGTGAATTGCACGACAAAACGCAGATCCTTGGCCCCGTGCAATACTGGGAACACGAAGATGAACACGCCAAGGGTGGCGGCAAAGATACCCACGACACCCATGATGGCGAGGGATTGCACATCCGGGGCGGGAGTGAGACCCGTACAGGCAAAGCCGATGGCCGTAGTGAGGCCGGCAAGGATGCAGGGGCTTTTGGCTTCATCCGGAATGAGTTTGCGTTCCGCCTGCCGCCCCACATATCCATGCGCATGGATCACGAAGGTTCCGGTTAGCGGCACCAGCAGGAAGATCACCAGGGACGTCGCCGGGGTCAGTGGCATCCCCACCCAGCCCATGAAGCCATAGGCGACAGCGACGACAAAAATCGAGAGGCCGAGTGCAACCAGTGTCGATGTGAACGAACGGGTGATGACATATACAAAAACGAGCATCGCCACGAGGATGGCGGCTACGAGGGCTGAGTCCCTCGACACCACGCGAGACAGTTCGGCACTCACGATGGCTTCGCCAGTGATCACCATGCGCCCCCCTGCAGTGACCGCCTCGGCGGCCAACGGGGTGTAGATCGACATCAACGTATCGCTGAAGGTCGTTGCGTTCTGACCAGGTTCGGCAATGAGAAAGAGCGCCGCAGCTCGACCGTCGGGCGAGACCAGTACGTTGCGATATGGCGGGTACTCCGCGGCAGCTTTGCAGCGTTCTTTGGCAGATGAAAAATCGGTGTCACGAAATCTGCTGAGATCAACCGTGTCGCCGCTGCCGATCACATACCGGGTCGACATCGACGGCAACGACAAGGTGCGATTGATGGCCGGGCTGGCGGCAAAGGCTGCTTCGGTTTTTTTGATCAGATCCCAGCCCGCATCGGAACAGAGCAGGTCTTCGAATACGACCAGTGCACCCTGATCGTTGGGAAACCGGGCGAGATAATCGCTGTACCTGGCGATGGTTTCCGGATCCGTGGGCA
Source organism: Gammaproteobacteria bacterium (assembly GCA_016874135.1). Classification (GTDB taxonomy): domain Bacteria; phylum Pseudomonadota; class Gammaproteobacteria; order Pseudomonadales; family Azotimanducaceae; genus SYFY01. The sequence continues at coordinate 15,273 of VGVE01000022.1, forward strand.
GCATCGCTTCGGATACGTCATCACTCACTGTCAGCCGGGTCGCGCCGATTCCGGCTATGAAGAAAAGCGCCGTAAATCCCAGCAGCGCAAGGCGTTTTGTCTTCAATGTGGTGTTCACGAAGGTCCCTGTCACCCCGGCGGGGATTAAACCCTATTCGGGTCAGGCTTCCCATCGATTGCGTACTTCCTGAAGCCGGTCACTGCTTCAATCCCGGGCTTCCATTGTGCGACGTCAGGGCAGGCGTTATCGTCCGGTCAAGAACAACGAGGGGAGCAGAGTGATGACACGCAGCCTGCGCGGTCGTGTCGCCGTGGTCGGTGTGGGCGAGACGGCATACTACAAAAGGGGCGGAAGTCCCGATCCCGAGTTCAAACTGGCACTCGACGCGATCATCAGAGCCTGCGCTGACGCCGGGATTTCACCCAGAGACGTCGACGGCTTTTCTTCCTACAGCAATGACCGCAGTGAACCTTCACGGATCGCGGCAGCACTTGGTTGTCATGAGCTGAAATACTCCGCCATGCAGTGGGGTGGCGGTGGTGGCGGGGGTTCCGGTGCACTTGCCAACGCAGCAGCGGCTATTGCTACGGGTATAGCGGACTGCGTGGTGGTGTTTCGCGCACTTGCGCAGGGGCAATTCGGCCGATTTGGCCAGGGTCCGCGCAGCAATGTGATTTCCGGACCTTTCGCACACACAGTGCCATACGGCCTCATGTCGCCGGCGCAGATGTTCGCGATGAAGGTCACGCGCTTCATGCACGACTTTGGTGTCGAACAGCCGGCCCTCCGCTCCATAGCACTCGCTTCCTATCATCATGCGCAGAACAACCCGCGCGCTGTCATGTATGGCCGTCCGCTCGATGAAGCCGGTTACGATGCGTCGCGGTGGATCGTCGAGCCGTTTCATCTCTTTGACTGTTGTCTCGAAAATGACGGGGCGGCAGCGATGGTGCTAGTGGCTGCGGAGCGTGCGAAAGACTGTCCGCACAAGCCCTGCTATGTACTCGGTGCCGTCGCCGGATCGCAGTACCGTGCCGGAGCGGATGTACACAATACGCCAGACTATGCCTCGTCCAGTTTCAAGCCGCTGGCACCGCGACTCTACGATATGGCGAAGGTAGGACCGGCTGATGTGGACGTACTGCAGAGTTATGAGAACTTCACCGGTGGCGTGATGATGGCGATGGTTGAGCATGGCTTCTGTGAACCCGAAGCCTGTAATGAGTTCTTCGTCAAAGAGCGGTTTCTCGCGCCTTCCGGTGATCTCCCCTTGAACACGAGTGGCGGCAACCTCGCTGAGTGTTACATGCATGGGCTCGGGCTGAACCTCGAGGCAGTGCGGCAGATCCGCGGGCAATCCACGAGTCAGGTCGCCGACGTAAACGTCTCGATGGTCATCTCCGGCCCCATGGTGACGCCGGTGAGTTCCTGCATCTTCGGATCGGAGGCTACGGTATGAGCGGTTATCTGGTTTCTGGTCTGCCCATTCCGGTCGCGGCGTCCGATGGCCGTGACCAGCCCTTCTGGGAAGGCCTCGCCAACAATCGGCTTCTGCTGCAACGCTGCAACAGCTGTCGTGGCTGGCAATGGGGCCCGGAGTACATCTGCCACCACTGTCTTGGTGATGATCTTGGGTTCGAAGAAGTTACGGCGGAAGGCGTGATCTACAGCCATGAGCGGGTATGGCATCCGGTTCATCCCGCCCTGCGTGCACAGGACGGACCGTACATTGTGGTGTTGGTTGAGTTGCCCCAGGCCGGCAATGTGCGACTGGTCGGCAACCTGCTCGGTGATCCGCGGCAGAAGATTCCGATTGGCGGTCGCGTTCGTGGAGTTTTTGAGCATCACCCGGACACCCAACCCGCTTACTCTTTGTTGCAATGGGAACTGATGACATGAGCTGTGTTTCTCAAGGCGCTGTCATGGGCAGCATGAAGGAGTTGTGATGGTCGAGATTCTCGGGCTCTGTGAGCCTCGGTTTGCGAAGGTCAAGGCGGCGTTCGAAAAGAACTTCCGGGACCACGGTGATGTGGGCGCGAGTGTTGCCGTAAGCCTTGACGGCGAGATGGTGGTCGATCTTTGGGGCGGATTCCGTGATGAAGCGAAGTCGCTGCCATGGGAGGAGAACACCATCGTGAACGTCTATTCCTCTACCAAGACGATGGCCGCACTCTGTCTCTTGCTGCTTGCCGATCGTGGCGAGGTGGACCTGTACGCGCCGGTGATCCGTCACTGGCCCGAGTTTGGACAGAACGGTAAGGACAAGGTCGAAGTGCGGCATTTCCTCAGCCACAGCGCCGGTCTCTCCGGCATGGATGAGGTGTTCGACGGCGAAGCCTTCTACAACTGGGACAACGTGGTTGCCGCACTGGCACGACAGAAGCCATGGTGGGAACCGGGCACGCAGAGCGGCTATCACGCCATCACCCAGGGACATCTCATCGGTGAGGTGGTGCGGCGGGTATCGGGTCAGTCCATCGGCGCGTTTTTCCGCGATGAGATCGCTGGCCCGCTGGGTGCAGATTTCTTCATCGGCACCCCGGAGAGTGAATTCGGCCGAATCGGCGAGCTGATTCCTCCTCCGGTACAACCTGCCGGACAGGTTGCAGCGGATTCGGTGGCGGCACGTACGTTTGCCAATCCGCGTCTCGACGCCGCAGCGTCACGGACCCGCGGCTGGCGCACTGCGGAGATTCCTGCAGCGAATGGTCATGGCAACGCCCGCTCAATCGTGCGCGCGCAGACGGTGATGGCCAATGGTGGTGTGGCGTTTGGCCAGCGGTTGATGAGTGAAGCCGGCACGCGCCGGATCTTTGACAAGCAGCTCAACACCACCGATCTGGTATTGGGTGTCCCCATCCTGTTCGGCATGGGTTACGGACTCAGCACACCGGACTTTCCCATGGGTCCGAACCCTCATATCGCCTTCTGGGGCGGTTGGGGTGGATCGACTGTGGTGGTCGATCAGGACGCGCGGGTGTGCATTTCCTACGTCATGAATCGCATGGAGAGTGGACTGATGGGTGATCCACGCGGCTTTGGCATCACCCAGGCGGTGTATCAGTCTCTGGCCTGAACTCGACCGGACTGAATTCGACCAGCCTGAGTTTGAGGAGGAGTGAACTTGATCCGAAGTGGAATAGGCCTCGCACTGGGCCTCCTGATGTCAGTGTCTTGCCCTGCGGCCACGCCAGCCTCCAATTCCGGTGTGGAAGTGACCGAACTGGGGTTACGCGGTTTCGATGCAAAGGCACCTGGTGCACCGGTGTACGCAGCGCACTGTGCGTCCTGCCACGACAACGGTGTAGCGCGAGCACCGGGTCCGCGCATGCTGCAGTTCCTGTCGCCTGGATCGATCTATCGGACGCTGACGACGGGTGTGATGCAGCCTCAGGCGACGGCACTGACTGACCAGCAGAAACGACAGGTCGCGGAATACATCACCAACGTCAAACTGATGGATGCGGAGTTAGCGACGGATCTGCCCCTGTGTGCGCCTGACAAACGGTCATTCGAAACATCGAAACCAGCGGAGTTTCCGAACTGGGGTTTGGGTTTCGGCAACAAGCGCGAAGTCAGTACAGCTCATGCAGGGTTTGGCGCCGCGGATGTGGATCGTCTGGAGCTCAAGTGGGCGTTTGCCTATCCCAACGCGCAACGTGCCCGGTCGCATCCGCTACTCGCATCAGGCGCGATCTTCATGGGCAGCCAGGATGGAACGGTCTATGCCCTCGACCGTGAAACCGGCTGTGTCAAGTGGACCTTTATCGCCGCCACCGAAGTGCGCACCGGGATCGTGATGTCGGAGCCGGTTGCAGTCCGGGCCGGTGAGCCTGTGCCGCCACCGCTGCTCTACTTCGGCGATCTGCTCGGCAATGTCTACGCGGTCGAAGCGTTTACCGGAAAACTCAAGTGGCGTGTGCATCCTGATGATCATCCCGGTGCGACAATTACCGGTACGCCAACGCTCTACCAGGGCCGGCTGCATGTGCCCATGTCGTCACTCGAAGTCCTGTCGGCGCTCGACGACAACTACGCGTGTTGCACCTTCCGGGGTTCCGTGGTGACACTCGATGCCACGAGCGGCGAGAAGTTATGGCAGACGTATACGGTTTTCGAAACTCCGCAGCGCCAGGGCGCGAACGCCGCAGGAGCAGACAAGATGGGGCCATCCGGTGCACCGGTCTGGAACAGCCCGGCAATCGATGAGCGGCGAGGTCAGTTGTACATCGGTACGGGCGAAAACTACTCATCGCCTGCAACTGGTACCAGTGATTCGATCATTGCCATGGACCTCGCAACCGGTGCGGTGCGCTGGGTCTATCAGGCGACGCCTCACGATGCGTGGAATGCGGCGTGTGCGCCTGTGAATGGCGCCAACTGCCCGAAAGAGAACGGGCCGGATTTTGATTTCGGCGCGGCGATGGTGCTTGCCAAACACAGCAGCGGCCGCGAGTTGGTTATCGGCGCGCAGAAGGCGGGCGTTGTTCATGCCGTTGATCCGGATTCGGGTGCGCTGGTTTGGAAGACCAAGGTGGGGCGAGGTGGTCTGCATGGTGGTGTGCACTTCGGTATCGCGGTGAGTGGGGACCGCGTGTTCATCCCCATCTCTGATGCACCGGATGGGCGCAAACACAAGGAGCCAGCGAACCCGGGCCTCTTCGGGCTCGATCTCTTGTCCGGCGATGTGTTGTGGCGACAGCCGATGGCCGATGAGTGCGAGGGGCGAACGTTCTGTGCGCCAGGAATCGGTGCGGCGATCACGGCCACACCGGAACTCGTTTTTGCCGGCGCGCTTGACGGGTTCCTTCGGATCCATGATGCACGGACAGGGGCACTACTGCGGAAGATCGATACCACACAAAAAGTGCGGGCGATCGATGGTTCCAAGGCGCATGGTGGTTCGATGGACGGCGCAACCGCGCCTTTACCGAGTCATGGCGAGTTGTTCGTGAACTCTGGCTACAACTTCGCGGGCCACATGCCTGGCAACGTGCTCCTCGTATATAGTCTGAAGCGCGACTGAGTAAAGCTGTCAGATGCGCGATCTCGCAGAACTGCCTGATCTGGTGCGCTCCAAGGCTGACGCGATGGGTGAATCAGGTCGGACCTGGCTTGCTTCACTTAACGATCAGGTTCGTTGGTTTGAGAACAACTGGGACCTAAGGGTCGGTGCAGTATTATCGGGTGGATCAGAGGCGCTGGTGATGTCGGCCCGTCAAGGCGACCGGGATGCGGTGCTGAAAATCGGCCTGCCTGCTGAAGAGGGCCTGCGCCACGAGGCCAGACTGCTTGAGATGGCGAAGGGGCGAGGCTATGCCGGGCTCCTCGCATTCGACGAATCGCGCAACACCATGCTCGTCGAACGACTCGGACGACCTATGGGCGAGTGTGGACTTCCGGTCGAGGCGCAGATCGATCTTCTCTGCGAGACAGCGGGCGAAAGCTGGATCACGGCTTCGGCTGACATGGGTTTCATGACCGGCGCGGGCAAGGCGCGCTGGTTGCGTGAGTTCATCTCGTCAGCGACGCAAAAGCATCCGGGTGCCATCAGCATTGAAGTGAAGGACCAGGCATTGGCCTTCACGCATTCGCGCGAACAGGCCTGGTCTGCAGATACGTCGAAACTCATCCATGGCGACGTTCATTCCTTCAACGCCCTTGCTGATCCGAAAGCACCTGGTCGCTTCAGGCTGGTGGATCCGGATGGCTACTTCATGGAGCCTGCCTATGACCTCGGGCTCATCATGCGGGACTACCATGAGGAACTTCGTGCAGCACCTCTCCGGCTGGGTCGGGAGCGGGCTGAACATCTGGCGAAACGCAGTGGACTCGAAGTGCAGGCAATCTGGGAGTGGGGATTTGTCGAGCGGGTTACTACAGGGCTTTACCTGCTGGAGCTCGGAGAATTCGATGAAGGCAGGGCATTCCTCGACATAGCAGAAGGGTGGATCGACTGAACCGACCCGTCGGTGAATGATGCGAAAACTGGGGGAGAAACAGATGCGGTTGAATGGGTACTTGCTCGCGGCACTGGTGCTTCAGTGGCTGCCGGAAGTTGTGCGTGCGGAAGCCTACGATCCTCTGCAGGTCACAGCAGCGGTCGGTGCGCAATTGTTGGACCGCGACGTCATCGATGAGTCACGGAACCGGACTGTTCCGCTGCGAGTTTACCTGCCTGAAGCCACGACGCCGGCTGCGGTGGTACTGTTCAGCCATGGTCTTGGCGGATCGCGGGAAGGCAGCGGCTTTCTCGGCAAACACTGGGCGGCGCGGGGATATATTGTTGTGTTCCTGCAACATCCTGGCAGTGATGAATCGGTGTGGCGGGATCTGGCACAGGCAGAGCGATTGCAGGCGCTGCAGAAAGCTGCGAACCCGCAAACGTTCATGCAGCGAGTATTCGATGTCGCCGCCGTGCTGGATCAGCTCGCGGTCTGGAACAAGGCATCCGGTGACGCTCTGTCTGGCCGGATAGATCTCGACAGGGTCGGCATGTCCGGCCATTCATTTGGTGCGGTTACCACCCAGGCGGTGAGTGGTCAGGCAACGGCCAACGGTCGCCAGCTGTTTCTGGACAAGCGAATCGATGCGGCGATCATCATGAGCCCTTCGACACCCCGGCGAGGCACCGCGGAGGTCGCGTTCAGGAACGTTCGGCTGCCGTGGCTCTTGATGACCGGTACCCGTGACACCGCGCCGATTGGTGATCAGGACATGGCCTCACGTCTGGCGGTCTATCCATCGTTGCCGACAGGCGGCAAGTACGAACTCGTACTCGATGGTGCGGAGCACTCGGCGTTCACCGAGCGCCGGTTGCCTGGAGAGGTCAATCCACGCAACCCGGCGCATCATCCGGCAATTCTCGCGATCTCCACTGCGTTCTGGGATGCCTGGCTCAAGAAGGATGCTGCCGCGCGTGAGTGGATCGATGGTGTGGCGGTGCGTGGTGTACTCGCGGAAGCGGATCGTTGGCAGCGCAAGTAGTGTTGGACTGAACGCGCCAAACATCGAACCACCCTGTCGAACTTGCTTCTCAGACTGGCGTGTAGTTCAAGGCGACAGGGGCTATCCGGACATGTGATTGTTCCGACACTTTAGTGCTGCCGGATTGGCCATCACAACCTGATTGTCATGAACGTGCTGAACGGATCCTCGCGATAATCTCCAAACGGTCCGCAGTACTCAAAGCCGAACGCCAGATAAAGATGGTGTGCAGCGGTAAACGTATCCTCAGGTCCGGTCTCGAGGCTCAGCCGTTCATAGCCACGGCTGCGTGCCACGTCAATGATATGGGCAAGGATGGCGCGGCCGGCACCCTGACGACGACGGTTTGCCGGGGTGCGCATCGATTTGATTTCACCGTGTGTCGCGGAGAGTTCCTTGAGGGCGCCGCAGCCCACGAGTACGCCGCTGTCCCAGGCGGTCCAAAAACTCACCTCCGGTGCGCGCAGACCATCGAGGTCGAGTGCGTGCACGGACTCCGGGGGTGAGAGTTCATGCATATTCGTGAGGTGTTCGCGCAGCAGATCCTGTACCTCAGGACGGCTCAGATCATCAGGTTCGATGTGCATCAGGCGTGCTGTTTGTTGGCTTTCCAAGCATAAAGGATAGTGGCTGCCGGCAGGACCTGATCACTTGAGAGATATGTGATTCTCGGACAGAGTGTCTGGAAAAAGACTTGGAAGGCCGGCATGGCAAGTTTCGTTCTGGTACACGGATCGTGGCACGGCGCATGGTGCTGGTATCGCATAATTCCGCTCCTCAGGGCGATGGGACATGAAGTCCTCGCACCGGATCTGTCCGGGCTCGGCGCGGACAAGACTCCCCTCGAAGCCGTGACGCTCGACCGTTGGCGGGATGATGTCTGCCGCGCCATTGATGCCGCCTCCGAACCGGTGATTCTGGTTGGCCACAGCCGTGGCGGCATCCTTGTCAACGCCGCTGCGGAAGCGAGGCACACACGTGTGAAATCACTCGTATACCTCGCTGCTTTCCTGTTGCGGGATGGCGAGGCGCTTCTGGATGTTTCGATGCTGGATGAAACCTCGCGGCTCAAGGGCAACCTGAATGTTCGCGAGGACGGCATGAGCGCACTTGTCCGGGATGAGGTCATCGATTCGGCGTTTTATGGTCAGTGCCCCGCCGAAGACATCGTCCTCGCGCGGCTATTGTTGCAACCGGAACCGCTCAGGCCATTGGCGACACCCGTGCAGGTGACCGCTGGACGCTACGGATCATTGCCGCGCTTCTACATCGAATGCCTGAAAGATCAGGCTATCTCGGCAGCGGCGCAGAAACGCATGTATACGCAGACACCCTGTGAGAAGGTGCTGACACTGGATACGGACCATTCACCGTTTTTCTCGACCCCGGATGCGTTGGCGCAGATGCTCGGTGCGCTTGCCTGATCCGGCGTTTGAGGTGCTGAATCACTACGCTTTCGCCCCATCTGCAAGACAGGAGGAAGCATGAGTCTTCCATCATCAATGGCTTCGTTGACCGGTCCCTGGGCCGGGACCAAGAAACTCTGGTTGGAGCCCGGCACGCCGGTGCGGGAATCGAGCGCGCAGGCGAATGTCGCCGTCGCTGCGAACGGGAAATTTCTGCACATCGGCTACACCTGGAACGAGAAGAGAATTCAGCATGGCGTGCTCATCATCGGCTTGGAGTCCGACGGCAAACGGGTGGGTGCCGCATGGATCGACTCCTGGCACAACGGGGATCCGATCATGACCCTGCAGGGTGAAGTCAGTACGCAAGGTGCATTCAAGGTGACCGGCGCCTATCCCGCGCCTCCGGGACCCGACTGGGGATGGCGGATCGAGGTTCATCCCAACGGTTCTGATTCGTGGCAACTCCTGATGTTCAATGTCACGCCGCAGGGTGAAGAAGCCAAGGCCGTTGAAGTCGAGTTTCGACCGGTTTGAATCCAGTTACGCAGTACGCGGGCTCAATCAAGTGAACCCACGATAGATTTGCGTTGGCTGAGCTCGATCCAGTTGCCGTCCGGATCGCGGACAAACGAGATGTAGGCAACGTCGCCCAGGCGGCGCGGCGCCGAACCTTCGCGGCCTCCGGAATTGAGGACGTGCGTGTGTGCGGCGACCACATCGAAAATCTGCAGTGTCATGTAGCGATAGCCCGTGGACTGTTGCACAGGATCACGTGTCGCCGCGCCTTCCGTGAGTGCAAGTCGCGACTCACCTGCAGCGAAGGTTCCGTTCTCGATTTCCGGGAGACCCAGTGCCTCTCCGTAGAATCGGCGGTGAGATTCCAGGTCCGAAACCGTGAGATGGATTGTCAGCGGTGGAGTCGATGCTCCGGCGGGAACCAGTCTGACGCGATTGCCGTCCGGGTCCACAAGGCTGGTGTTCGAGATGATCTTGCTGTTGGCCACAGTCAGCACGCGGATTCCGGACGGAGCCGCGGCGACCAGGGGATCGCGCGCGTGATTGAGCTTGAACACACTCAAGCCGATCGCGTGGCGATGCTGCCTCAGCCCACCACCGAGTGGTAACAACTCGCTGAACGGAACGCCTGCAGTGTTCTGCCAGAACTCGAGCATGGGATCCAGCTGGTTGGTGAAGAGGCCAATGTCGATGGCTTGCTTGGCGAGTTTCACGACTCTCCCTCAATGTCTGGTTCGATGTCTTGATTGTTGGTGGACGCCCGCAACAACTTCGGCGAAACGATACGCAGCAGCTGGAAGTTGCTTTGCTGGCACTCATCCCAGGGTTTGTCGGCAGTAAATTCAGCGATGCCGAGTGTAGGCACGTTGTCTATGGCGGGTTTTCCTGCGAGCCAGTTCACGAGATCGGTAATGCCGGGGTTGTGGAAGACCACTGCCACACCGCGAATATCCTCTGGAGTTTCGCGCAGCACTTCGAGCGCAGCGTCCGGAGACGCATGGTAAAGCGCGTCAGTGATGATCAGCCGGCTTTCATCAACTGACCAGCCATGTGCAATGTAACGTGCGGTGGTTAACGCCCGGTTGGCGCTGCTGCTCCAGATCCACTCAGCCCGGTGCGGTTGCCGAGCTAGCCACCGCGCCATGAAAGGGCCATCGCGATGACCGCGGGCATTGAGCCCGCGATCAAAGTCGCTCACACCCTGAACCCAATCCGATTTGGCGTGGCGAACGAGCCAGAGTCGATACGGCTCCACCTGCGGCTACCGGAGTTATTGCCAGAGGGCGAAAAACTCCTCGAAGGCTTTCATCTGGTTGCCGACTGCGGAGGAGGGCACGATGATCGGTGTACGGATGCCTGCATCGAACCAGGCCTCGATCCCTTCCCGCACTTCACTCGGAGTACCGAACAGGGTGGTGTCTGCAAGCCACCGGTCGGAAAGGCACTTCGGAATCCGGTCGAGGTCTTTCTCGCGGATGGCTTTTTCGACACCTTCCATCTCTTCGGCGTAACCCGCTTCCTTCCAGTAGTTGCGGTAGTTCGGCAGCATCGCATAGCTGGTCAGAGTCCGACGATTCACCTCAGCGGCGGCTTTGCGGTCATCGCCTATGCAGGTTGGAATCATGTTGCCGATGAAAAAATCGGGATTGCTGCGGGCGTCCTTCGACAAAACACCCAGCGAATGTTTCATGTGTGAACGGGCGCCATTGGCGAAGACCATGCCGTTGCCGATCTCTTCAGCGAGTTCGATCATTTTGTCGCGCAGCGTCGCCAGCACGATGGGTGGCAATTCGCCCACCCGGGGGGCTTTGCGCAGGTCTTCGACAAACTTGCGCATGTCAGTAAGCGGCTTGCCACCGGTGATGCCCAGCCGGTTGAGTGCAGGGGCGTGACTCACGCCGACACCGAAGCGGAAACGGCCACCGGAAACTTCGTGGATGAATGATGCGGTGGAAGCAAAGTCCTGTGGCTGGCGGAAGTAGATCGGCATGATGCTGGTGCCGAAGGTCACCGTCCTGGTCTCGAGCGCCATGGCAAGACAGAGTGACAGGCTGTCACCCAGGCTCGGCCCGAAGATCCCGGGAAAGCCTCGGCGTTCGATTTCCTTGGCGAGCTCGATGGTAGCTTTGCGGCGGCCGGGAATGGCAGCCAGGCTCACGGCGGGTAACTGGGTCATGGAATCGCTCCCTCTTCGTTTTTCTTGGTGGCTCGGTGATCAGAGCATAACAGTCCTGAAGGTCCACCTGTCGCGCTCAAGCAGTTAGCGGGGCCAGCGGTGTTTTGCCGTTTGTCTGGGTGCCGAAGTGATGTGCCTGGACACTCGCTCGGGTTGCCGGAACAAAAACACCAGAGCACATCCCGCCAGGAAGCCGCCGATGTGCGCCCAGAAGGCGACTCCGCCGCCACCCGCACTCGACGCAAATCCGCCGAAGAGCTGCAGCAGGAACCAGTAGCCGAGCATGAAAACCGCCGGAACGGCGAGCGTGGTGATATAGAACCCGAGGAAGATCAGCATGTGCACGTTCGCCTTCGGGTAGAGCAGGGCATAGGCACCCATGACTCCACCGATCGCGCCGCTGGCACCTACCATCGGTATGGCGCTCGACGGATCGGACCACATCTGGGCCAACGCCGCGCCGAGACCGGAGAGCAAATAGAAGATCACGAACCGCACACTGCCCATCGCGTCTTCGACGTTGTCGCCGAAAACCCACAGAAACCACAGGTTGCCGATGATGTGCATCCAGCCCCCATGCATGAACATGCTGGTCAGGACGTTGATCCATCCGGCGCCGGAATCCGGAGGGCAGAACCGCTCCCCGCTGAATTCAAAGGTGGATGCGAACAGATCCGCCGGGATCAGACCGAATGTGCAAATGGAATTCGACAGCGCCCGTTCGCTGCCGAGCCCCTGCAAAAACACCCAGGCGAGAACATTGAGAGCGATCAGAGCAATCGTCGCAACTGGCCGGGTCTGGCTCGCATTTTCATCGCGGATCGGGAACATGAGCTGCTCTCCCCTGCAGACCAGGAAACCGTCAGATCAGCGATTTGAAAGCGGTGATCAACCGGTGATTTTCTTCCGGAGTACCGATCGTGATACGCAAGCGGTCGGTGAGCCCGGGTGAGTCGAAGTATCGCACCAGTATGCCTGCGGCTTTGAGCCCCTCATACAGCGGGCGGGCCGATCCATGCAGCGAACGCACCAGGATGAAATTCGATTCGCTGGGAGGTGATGGAAAACCGAGGTTCTCAAACACCGCCTGCACCCGTGCGCGTTCAGTGCGGACCTTCGCCCAGGTGGACCGTGCCCAGGCTTGGTCTTCGACCGCCGCCAGCCCGAGCGTCTGCGAGAGGTGGTTCATGTTGTAGCTGTCGCGGGTCTTCCACATCATCGGAGCGATCAGCTCCGGTGCACCGATCAGATAGCCGAGACGCAGCCCGGCAAGTCCATAACCCTTGCTGAAGGTGCGCAACAGAAGCACGTTGTGGTGTTCTCGCACCAGAGAGGTGTTGTCGTGGTTGAGGGCAGGATCCACAAAGTCGACGTAGGCTTCATCCACCAGCAGTACGCCCGAAGTTTCGCGCGCGATCCTCGCGTAGGTCGCCTGTGGCGTCAGCGTGCCACTCGGTGCGTGCGGGTTAACCAGGCAGGTCAGGCGCGATTGTGCATCACGGAGCCGTTTACCCATGTCGGCGGGCATGGACCAGTCGTCGTTCAGCGGTATCGTGTGCAGTCGTGCATCCTGTATCTGGGCGAGTACTCCGTACAGGGAATAGCTGGGAACCGCCATGGAGAATGTCGCGCCGGGATCGACGAACGTGGTGAGGGCGAGGCGCAGTGCTTCATCACCGCCGTTGGTAATGATGAAGTGGTCAGGAGTCAATCCATGCAGTTTCGCCAGTGCTTCGCGAAGTTTGCGCGCCGTCGGCTCCGGGTAACGACGCAGTGAATCCACGGTGAACGCGGCCAGTGCTTCCTGGACCTTCGGGCTTGCCGGATAAGGATTTTCGTTGGTGTTCAGCTTGATCGTGCGCGCGTCCTGGGGCTGCTCGCCCCAGGTGTAACCCTGCATGGCAGCGATATTGCTGCGCTCGAAAGTCATGTCGTGGGCTCCGGCGGTTCAGGTTCCGTCGTGGGTTCCGGCGGATCAGCCGGCCCCAGCAGATGGGCGAGCCAGGCAGTGTCCGGATTCGCTTCCATGGCGATTTTTGCAGTGATGGTCAGCGGAATCGACAACAACATGCCAACCGGGCCAAGCATCCAGCCCCAGAACACCAGGGAAAGGAAAACGACGAGTGACGATATGCCGAGGCCCCGACCCATGAACCGGGGCTCCACCACGTTGCCCATGACCATCTCGATCACCACAAAGCCCGCGATCACCACGAGCGCATGGCCGAACCCGAGCTGGACCAGTGCGAGAAGTACCGCGGGAACGGAGGCGATAATCGAACCGATGGTGGGGATGTAATTCAGTAAAAATGCGAGCAGCGCCCACAGCAGTGGAAAGTCCACACCCACCAACAGCAGGAACACATAGACAAGCAATGCCGATGTGGCGCTGATGGTAGTCTTGATGCCGATGTAGCGGTTGACGTTGAGCGCGAACTTCTCGAAGTGCGGAAGACTTTGGTCTGGGCTGATGAGCACGTCGCGCAGCTTGCGCGGAAAGCTTGACGCTTCGGCCAGGATGAAGATCACACTGAAAAGGATCAGGAAGCCGTTCGACAACGCGTTCGAGAGCCCTGCGAGCGTGTTTCCCGCAACACTGAGAGCCATGGGCACGTTGAGATACTGCAGCAGGAAGTCCTTGTCGAGGTGGATGTTGTACCGCGTGAGCATCGCGATCGAGGTCTGCATCAACTCATTGAGGCGGGATTCGTAGAACGGCAGTTTGTTGGTGAACGCATTCGCGGATTGAGCCACCAGTGCACCCACACCGACCAGGACCAGGATGATCGTAGACATCACCAGCGTGATGGCCAGCCATTGCGGCATACGGCGTTTTTCGAGCCAGAACATCGGCGGAGCCGCAATGGTTGCGAGGAACGCGGCGAGGAGGAACGGTACGACGATTTCTTCAGCCGCTTTGATGCCGGCAAAGATAATCACACACGCGGCGGCGATGAGGATGCCGCGACCGGACTGCGCGCTGGAAGACCCGGCAGAAGGTGCGGTACGGGGCTCGTTCACAGCGTACGCCGATGTGTCAGGCTCGGCAGTTGACTGCGAACCTTGGCGACTTCCGCCGGATCGATGGTGCCGAGGATGTACCCGTCGCCGTCTGCAAGTTCAGCAACGACCTCACCCCACGGATTGATGATCAGACTGTGGCCATAGGAGTGTCGCTTGCCCCAGTTGTGGCCGTGTTGTGCCGGTGCGATGACGTACGACTGGGCTTCGATGGCGCGGGCCCGCAGCAGCACATGCCAGTGCGCCTTGCCGGTGGTGGCCGTGAAGGCGGAGGGAACGGTCAGGGCGATGGCACCCTGATCGACCAGTGACTGGTAGACGTATGGAAAACGCACGTCGTAACAGATCGAGAGGCCAAGCGTCCCGAAAGGCAGTTTGGTGGTGACGAGTGTTGACCCCGGAAGCGTGCGAGAAGATTCCGCGAGTACAGTGCCGTCTGCGAGCGCCACGTCAAACATGTGGATCTTCCGGTACATCGTCACGATTTCGCCGTCTTTCGACAGATGCACACAGGTGTTGTAAGCCTTGCCGGGAAGGTCCGAGCGTTCATGAAAACCGCCGAGAATCAGATCACACCGGGTCTGCTGTGCCAGCTTGCGACAAAGATCAAGAATCGGTCCGCCTTGTGGCAGAGGCTCGACGATCTTCTGTTTTTCTTCATCGGGCCCGAGAAATGCGAACGCTTCCGGGACGATGAGGGTCTCTGCACCGGCGCTCGCGGCGGCGAGGCACAGCGTCGAGATGACCCGGAGATTGTGCTGCACATCGGGGCCGGCGCAGTTCTGGATGGCGGCGACGATGGAAGGACGTCCACTCATAAACCGTTCTCCTCAACGGAATCAGCGATCGTCAGAACCTTGAAGCGCAGCGATGGATCGTCCGCAGTCAGCGCCGGGAATCCAGAAGACCGTCTTCAAAAGTCCGGTTGGGTGCACTGGATCTTGCGACCGAGATAATCCTCGAGCGCAGGCAGATTGAAAGCGTCATCTTCGCTCACGAAGCTGATGCTGATGCCTTCCGCGCCAGCTCGACCGGTCCGGCCGATGCGGTGCACATAGTCCTCCGAATCCTCCGGCAGATCGTAGTTCACCACGTGGGAGATGCCATCCACGTGAATCCCTCGACCAGCGACATCGGTGGCAACGATGTAGTGGATACCGCCGTTCTTGAAGCGGTTGAGTGTCGACAGGCGCTTCTTCTGCGGCACGTCGCCGGCCAGCGGTTCGCACTCGATGCCGTGTTTGACGAGATACCGGTACAGCTGATGGGTCTGGTCGCGCCGGTTGGCGAAAATCAGCATGCGCTCCGGCTGCGCCCGGTTGATGAACTCGACGAGTTTGCGCGCCTTGTGATCGGCACTGACGAGCCAGAACTTCTGCTCTACCCGGTCTGTGGTGACCTGTTCCGGCATGATGGCAACGTGTTCCGGTTCCAGGGTCCACGACTCAGCAAGCCGCATCACATCGTCATTGAACGTTGCCGAGAAGAAGAGCGTCTGCCGTTTTCGTTTCGGCGGAGTCTGGTAGACGATGCGGCGCACGTCGGGGACGAACCCCATGTCGAGCATTCGATCCGCTTCGTCGATGACGAGGATTTCCACGTGGCGCAGGTTCACGTCGCGGCGATTGACGAAGTCGATCAGACGCCCCGGTGTGGCTACCAGGATATCGATGGGGCCGGCATGAAGGAGATCCCGCTGTCGCTGGAAGTCCATCCCGCCCACCACGGCCATGGTTGTTTCTTCCATGAAACGACCGAGCGCCTTGGCATCGCCTTCGATCTGCAGTGCGAGCTCACGCGTGGGTGCAAGCACCAGCGCCCGCGGACAGCCGGGCTGTGCAGGGCTCTCTAGCGGATTCTCAAAACAGTGAGTGAGGATCGTAATGAGGAACGCCGCAGTCTTGCCGGTGCCGGTTTGCGCCTGACCGGTGACGTCGTAGTCTGAAAGGCTGAGCGGCAGAACACCGCTCTGGATCGGTGTGCAGTATTCGTAGCCGAGCTCAAAGATCCCCCGCATCAGCGGCAGAGGCAGCGCAAAGTCGTGAAAACGATCCTTGCCCTCAGCAGGCTCAATAACGTACTCGTCGGGATTCCAGTCACTCATCGGGCGTTCAACCGTTCGAGTGTGGCGAGGCGGACACAGAGTGTCAGTACGTCCATGGCAGCCTCCAGGGCATCAGGTTCGGCAAACGTTGGCGCAATGCGGATATTGCGATCTTCCGGATCAAGCCCGTAGGGAAAGGTGGCACCTGCTGCGGTCAAGGCAAGGCCGGCACTTTTCGCGAGTGCGACGATTTTCTTCGCAAGACCGGGCAGGACATCCAGAGACACAAAATAGCCTCCGGCAGGTTCTGTCCACGTGGCGATACCAAGACCGCCGAGATCATCATTCAGTTTGCGGATCACGAGGTCAAATTTGGGTTTCAGGATCTGCGCGTGTTGACGCATGTGGGCGGCGACGCGACCACCCAGAAACCGCGCATGTCGCAACTGGTTGAGTTTGTCGAATCCTACGGTGATCAGACCGATGCGCTCCTCCAGCCGCTTGAGCACACTTTCGTCGCTGCCGACGAAGCTGATTCCGGCGCCGGCGAATGTGATCTTTGAGGTCGATCCGAACTGCACCATGTGCCGCTGTGTGCCGGCTTTTTGTGCCGCCTTGAAAAGGCTGGCAAGTTTTGGCGGCGGAAAAACAAGGTCATGCACGGCGTAGGCGTTGTCCCAGAGCACGACAAAGTTGTCGGCCTTGGAAAGCTTCGGCAGTTCGGCGATCTGGTCCACAATCGAATCGCTGTAGATGCAGCCGGTTGGATTGGCGTACTTCGGCACACACCAGATTGCTTTGACTGAAGCGTCACTCTTCACGAGTTCACGTACGGCGTTCATGTCCGGACCGTCGTCGCGGAGCGGTACGTTCCGCATGCCGATGCCGTGGGAATCGGTAAGTGCAAAGTGACGATCGTATCCAGGCACCGGCGTAATCACGCTCACTTCCCCGGCCGGGTTGGCCCAGGGTGTGGCACTGGCCCAAAGGCCATGCCGCATGGCGGTTTCCAGCGTCAGGTGCATCAACCACAGACTTGAGTTGCCGGCGATGAGGATGTTGCCCGCAGGCACATCCATGATCTCTTCGCCGAGTTCGCGGGCTTCGATGATCCCGCGCAGGCCGCCGTAGTTGCGCACATCAGTCCCTTCGCGGCTGAGGTAGTCGCCATTCATCTGATGATCGAGACCTTCGGACAGTGTGAGCTGCGATGCCGCTGGCTTGCCGCGGGTCAAGTCCAGCGAAAGGCGATTGGAGGTGAGCCGTGTAAATGAGGTCCGTAGCTGTTGTTCGATTGAAGCGCGTTCGGCGGTCCCCAGCTCTGGCCAGGTGGTCATGAACAGAGTCCCGTTGATTCATCCACGCCGAGCATGAGGTTCAGGTTTTGCACGGCGGCGCCGGCCGCGCCTTTGCCGAGGTTGTCGTAACGCGCAGTCAGAAGAATCTGGTCGTTGTTGCCAAAGACCATGATCTCGAGGCGGTTGGTGTCGTTGCAGGTTGTAGGATCGAGATAGCCGCCTTCGAGTGCATCCGCACCGCCGTACGGGAACACGCGAATGAAGGCCTCATCCGCATAACGCTCGGCCAGTCGTTTTTGCACATCTTCTGCGGAGCAGCCGAGCTGTGACCGGAAGAGCGGCACATGCACCGTCATGCCCTTGTAGTAGTTGCAGACGATCGGAGCGAAAACCGGGCGCACGGCGCTGCGGGAGTAGAGGTGCATTTCAGGCGCATGTTTGTGGGCGAGGCCCATTGAGTACGGCCGGGCACCAAGTCCCTCCTGCTCGACAGATCCGGCAGCGCGGTATTTTTCAATCATCTGACGTCCGCCACCGGAGTAGCCAGACAGCGCGTGACAGGTGAGCGGGGTGTCAGCTGACAGGAGTCCGGCCTCGATCAGCGGTCGGATCATCAGAATGAAGCCCTGCGGATAACAGCCCGGATTGCTCACACATCGTGCGCTCCGAAGTTGCGAACGCTGCCCAGGGGTGAGTTCGGCGAGACCATATACCCACTCCGGGTGTGTCCGATGGGCGGTGCTCGCATCGATGAGACGCGCGCGTCCGGCCGCCAGCACCACCGCTTCTTTCGCGGCGTCATCGGGCAAGCAGAGAATCGCAACGTCCGCTGACGTCAACGCTTCGCGTCGCCGCTCCGGGTTCTTGCGCTCTGCATCAGACAACGTAATCAGCTCGAGATCGGTGCGGCCACGAAGCCGATCGGTGATTTCGATGCCGGTGGTGCCTGCCTGGCCATCGATGAAGACGTGCAACATATAGGGGCTGGCTCGGTGAAAAGGCGCGCAAGTATAAGGAACGTCGCCGTGAAGCGAAATGCTGGGAAAACCCATGTCTTGATCGAATCGGAGGGTGCTCTGGAGCGAGCCAGAGCCTGCGCAGTCGCCGGGTTGGTCAGGCCCCGGTTTTTTCCGTTACCCAGGCCGCGAACTCGTTGTAGGGCAGAATGGCACCTGCAGCAGCGCCCTGGATGGCGTGAAAACCGAGTTCCTTGAGTTTTGGAACCAGCTTCTCTTCCCTGATTCCGGTGGCGACGAGTCGATAACCACCACGCTTGAAGAGTTCAAGGATGAGTGTGCGCAAAGCAGGCGGAACGCTCTTGCTGAGCAGCGCACGGGCAACTGAAACCTCGTCCGCGGGAAGGCTGCCGAGCATGATCAGCGGCAGCCCGCCTTCACCCATGCCGGCAATCCGCACGGCGATCTTCTTCTGACGAACGGCTTCCAGCACCACTCGACAATCGGCGTTGGCGAGCGCGGCTTCAGGCACTTCAATGGTCAGTCTCTGGGGAGCGATGCTGTAGAGCTCAAGCGCGTTGCTGAGCTGCAGGACAACCTCGTCGTCATTCAGCAGTTCCATGGGGATCGGCAACACCACACCGACAGTCTCCTGCCACTTGGCTGCCTGCCCGATGGCACCCTTGAGATAGTGCCAGTAGATTGGTCGCAGCATCTCGCTTTCACGCGCCATCGCCATGATTTTCGAGAACCCCAGCAATCCGCGTTTTGGCGAATTCCAGGCGAGCGTGGATGCGGCGGCGATGACGTGATTCTGGGCAGTGCTGACCACCGGTTCGAAATAGGGAACCAGCTCACCCCGTTGGAGTGCTTCCTCGAGTTCGGTCTTGATCACCCACGTGTCGCTCTTCCGACTCACCGATTCGGGGTCATAGATCACGTAACGTTCAGATGGCGTGCAGCGGCTCAAGGCTCTTTCGGCGGCCTGAAACAGCGGTCCAGGTTTTGCCGAGGCTGTCCGGGTGACTGAAAAACCGGCATTGGTTTGTACGCTTATCGAGTGATTGACCACTGCGATCGGAGGCCCGAGCACCCGCTTCAGTTTGGCGGTGGCGAGTTCGAGGTGATCGAGGCTGGTGAGGTCCGCGAGTACGATGCAGAACTTCTCCCCGGGCAGCTGAATCAGGTTGTTTTCTGATTTGCAGAAGTCGATCAGACGAAGTCTGAAATCAGCGAGCATGAGATCGAATGTATCTTGCCCGAGTTGCAGCCTGAGCTCCGTCGCGCCCATCAGCTGAACCAACGCGCAGGAAATCAAGCCGGCCGGCTCCTGTTCGATCGCGCGCTGTTCCTCAAGCCTCAAGGCGATGAGGTTGAGCGCTTCTGAAGGCAGATCCGCCATGTTGATATCGGTGGTTTCGTTCACAGGTATAACGTCTCCGCGTCAATTCCGTAAGCGCCGGCAGGTAACTCCTGCGTGATCCACACCTGGGTAGTACCGTCCGGGCGGGTGTACTTGCAGAGATCGATAGTGACGAACTCGGCGCGTCGCTGCTTGTTTTCATCGAGCACGATGCAGACCTTCGGCTTCAGTCGACGTGCCGGATTCTGGGCGACGACGATGCCGACTTCGCCGGTGGACAACAGTACGACGGATCCGGTTGGAAACAGACCGATGGCCTGGACGAACTCCTCGATGAGCACACCCGGGAACTTGATGTCTTTCTGGTCGATCAGCTCCTGCACCGTTTCAAACGAAGACCGCGTCGGCGCGTAGGGCCGGATGGTCGTCATCGCATCATAGGTGTCCACGAGACCGGCGATCCTGGCCACCAGTGGAATCTGATTGGCGAGTTTTCCGTCGGGATAGCCGGAACCGTCCCAGCGTTCATGGTGATGCAGCAGCACTGACTCGACCATTGGGTCCACCTTGTTCTCGCGGACCAGCAGGCCAACGCCCCACTGCACGTGCTTGCGCATGGCTTCCCGCTCATCGTGACTCAGTGGCGCCGAGGACCGCAGCATCTCATCCGGCAGCTTGATCTTGCCGACATCCATCAGTGCGCAGCCGAGCGTCAGATTTTCCAGATCCAGCGTCGGCATTCCGATCTGGTGCCCGATCATTGCACCGAGCACCGCTACGGAGATTGAGTGGTTGTAGAGGTAGTCATCCTTCTTCTTCATCCGCACGAGTGCGACCATCGCTTCCTTGCGATGCACGACGTGCTCGATGAGCGGCTTGAGCGAGTCGGCGACCGACTGCACGCTGATACTGCCGGTTTGGCGAAGACGGATGAAGGCATCGCGAACTGCATGGGTGGCGATGTCGTAGTCAGACTCCGCCGCGACAAAGTTCCGGCGTAATGAGGTGGTAACGTCCGAATTCTTCTGGCTGGCTGGAGCGCCATTGACCGCATTGCGTACAAAATCGCCCCGGGAATGTCGCCGCGGATCCACAAACACGCGTTTGCACACCTCGGCCACTTCGGCGACGTCCTCCAGCGTGTGCACATAAAACCCCTGCACCGTGAAAGGCGATTCCAGCCAGGGACGATCCAGATGGGCGACATACATCCCTGGTTCCAGCTGGAGAACCGGAACTTCGAGGTATTTCTCTGAGTCGGGCGGTACGTACATAACCCGGGATTATCCGTGCTTTTTGGATTCGACCCGCCGGTGAATGCCTGTTGTGTGAAACTGGTCGCTGAAACTCTGAGAGCTGGCCCTTCCCGTACACGAAGATCCCTGAAAACGTGTCGTAGTGCGCGTTCCTGTTGGGGCGGTTGATCGGTTTGGCGTCGTCCGCGCCGGCTACGGGGATTTGATAGCTGACGCGGAACATGTCCGCCGTTCGTGAGCGTTCGGTCGCCCGGGCTCTGCAGTTCAGTGCAAGCGTGCCGCCGGTGGCAACGAGAGCATGATGGATTCTTCGGCGGCGTGGAGCTCATGCAAGCGGCAGGTCACTGCCGCTGCGCTGAATTCGACGCCAGCGAGTTCAATGAAAACGCCGCAATGGCGGGCTTCGCTGGCGGCCAGAGCACGGTAGAACGGGGCCAGTGCGGCGAACCGGCTGGTTCCCGCGGCAAGTGATTCGCCGATTCTTGCAAACCGCTCCGCACCCCGCCTCTCGAGCAGCGCTGCCACCAGCAGCCGATCCAGCAGGTACAGCGACGGACCCCGCCTGATCAGGTGTTGCAGCGCGTTGACATAGGTATCGCGCTGATCCGGAGCGGGTTCGATGCCGTAGTCCAGCAGGATCTTCATGGTTTCCCGCCAGTGGGAAAGTTCCTCCACCGCAAGGTCACACATCACCCGCAACAGAACCGGTTTGTTAGGGTAGTGTGACGCGATGTTCAGGGCCATGCCGCTGGCTTTTTTCTCGCAGGACACATGATCACGCAGGAATGCCGGGAAATCCCCGGTCACCGCATCCAGCCAACTTTGGGGCGAGGGCCGGAGGGGCGGCAGGTCTTGTTCAGGCATGAGAAGTGGTGGGTCAGCAGCAGGTGGCTCAGCCGCCGTAGATCCGGTTCAGCCAGGCGGCGATGTCATTGATTTCCTGCGGGCTGACCTGGTGACCCATGCCGTACTCGTGCCATTCCACCTGATAGTTGAGACGACGCAGGGCTTCCCGGCCGGTGATGGCACGGGCGATCGGGATCATCGGATCGGCGATGCCATGGGCCATGAAAATGGGTGTGTCAATGTTGTCGAGGCTCACTTCATCGACAACGCGCTCGTGATTGTGGATGTACGTCGACAGTCCCATGATCCCGGCCAGAGTGCGATTGGCGCGCACGCCGAGGTAGGTCGCGATGACGCCGCCCTGGGAAAATCCGGCAAGCGTGATCCGGCGCGCAGGCATACCACCGGCCACCTCCGCGTCGATGAGTTTGTCGATAGCAGCTGCCGATTCACGGATGTCCCGCTCTCCGACGGTCGGGTTGGACAGGTCGATGTCGTACCACGCGCGCATTTCCATGCCGCCATTGATGGTCACGGGGCGGACCGGTGCGTTCGGAAAAACAAACCGCAGCGGCCGGTCCAGTTTCAGCATCGGCACCACCGGTTCGAAATCATGTGCATCGGCACCAAGCCCGTGCATCCAGATGACGGTGCCGACGGGATTCTCGCCGGTCACGACCACCAGCGTTTCGAGATCGGGGGTGATCAAGTCCGTTGAACCAAAATCAGCCATGGGGATCCGGACTCCAGGTTGGGGCCGCGCAGTGATCAAACCGCGGACGGTTCGGGTGAGTGGGGCGCACGCCGGTGGATTCGACGCCTATAATGCGCTGCTATGGATGATGGCCTCAATCGCGAGGCGTCGAA
>VGVE01000023.1 GCA_016874135.1 Gammaproteobacteria bacterium
CGGGTATCCCGGGTACCTCAGACGTGGAGGGCGAAGCCGAGGGTCGCCCCGTTGGCACGGGCGGCGGTATGGGCTCGCTGCCCGACGGCCCCTCCACCATCTCGAAAGCACCGGGTGCACCGAAGCGAGGTGCCGGAATACCCAAGGACGTCGACGATGCCCGAGATGATGATGTCATCGCCCGCCAGCTGCGGGAGGCTGCGATGGCGGAAACAGACCCGGCCATTCGAGAAAAACTCTGGGCCGATTACCAGAAATACAAAAAGCGCTGACAACTTCGGGATACCGACAGCATGGGGCTTTCCCAACACAAGATTCGACGACCATTCCTGTTCCGGAGATTCCTCCCGTTCTCCCAACAACGCTCTTCCGCTGCAGGACTGATTACGGTAGTGCTCCTGTGCCTTGTGGGCTGCGTGAACAAGGAGGTGCGGACGGTGGATATGACACCGCCGACGCAGAGTCAGCAGGTGTTGCCTGAAGAACTGCTGCTGGACGTGGGTGTCGCCATATTCGATGCCAACGTTCCCGAAGACTACGACGAACAGATCGACAAGCTGATCCAGCCCGAAGTTCGCCGGGCGGAAGCCAACTACATGCCTTACGTTGCCAAGAGCCTGCTGCAGAGCACCGGCAACTGGGGTGCGGTGCGTGTGGTTCCGGTTCGTAGTGATGCCGTCGATGTCACCGTCAACGGCAAAATCCTCGAATCCCACGGCGAACGACTGCGGCTCGAACTCACCGCCACCGATGCCACCGGTCGACGCTGGTTCACGAAGGAGTACACGGCGCTCGCCAGCAAGTACGCCTACAGCGATACGATGCCGGCGGATACGGACGCGTTTCAGGCGGTTTACCGGAACCTCTCGGATGACATGCTGAAGTTCCGCGAGAGCCTCCCACCGGATGAACTCCGCAGAATCCGGTCCACTGCAGAAATGCGCTTCGCGCGTGGTTTTTCCCCGGATGCGTTTGGTGAACACGTCGCTGTTGCTACCACCGGCAACTACGTGCTCAACCGGTTACCGGCTGCAAACGATCCGATGCTGGAGCGGGTGCGCAAGATCCGTGAGCGGGAGTATCTCTTCATCGACACCCTCGATGAGTACTACGCGGAATTCCAGCGGCGCATGTTTCCTTCTTACAATGGCTGGCGCAGCGCCAACTATGCAGAGACAGTGGCTTACCGGGATCTGCGCGCACAATCGAATGCCCGCATGCTCGGCGGCGCGCTTGCCATCGTCAGTGGTATCGGCGGGATCTACGGCAGTGACAACGGATTCGTTGATGCGTCCGGACTGGTTGCAATCACCGGTGGTGTCACGCTGATCAAGAGTGCAGTGATGAAGCGCAATGAAGCGGCCATGCACGCCGAGGTCATGCGCGAAGTGGCCAGCGCCGCCGAGAGCGAACTGATGCCGTACACCATGGATCTGGAAAACCAGGCGGCAACGCTGCAAGGCAGCGTGCAGGACCAGTATCAGCAGCTGCGCACAATTCTGCGGCGGTTGTACTACGAGGATCTGCAACTGCCGGTACCTCCGGAGCCGGAGCAGCCGGGCGGCACAGAACCCGCTGCAGTGCTTCCGGATGACACCTCCGCGGATGATCCCGTGACGTCAGCGCACACCCGCTGACCTCCCTCCACCTTGAATCCGCCAGGGAAGCGTGTATGCCCGATCAGTCCACCATCATCCAACCGGTCAAACCGCCGCTGTCCCATCTCGGCGACTCGCGCGGTCGCCGTATCGATCTAACTCGTCCCGTCTGGCTGATCGTTATCGCTGTGGTGTCCATCGCCGCTTTGGCATGGGTGTTCTCTTTCGACGCTCCCGAGGTAAAGCTGGTTGCGCCGAAGCCGGTCACCACGGAACAGCCCACGACTGAAGTCAATCGTCAGCCGGGCGCGCCTTTTGCCGATCTCGAGCATCAACGCCAGCTTGAATCAGCGCGGGAACGGCTGGGGGAGCTGGTCGAAATCCAGACTGCACTGAAAGAATCCATGCAGGTCGGCAAATGGGGTGAGCAGGACTATCAGGCAGCGATGAACCGGGCAACGGAGGCGGATCTCGCCTTCCAGGAAAAACGTTATGAAGAGGCCTGGGTGGCTTACGGTGATGTCACGGCGCGGTTCAAGGCACTGCTCGAGAAAGGCGAGGCACTGTTTGCCGCGCACGTGGCAACCGGCACGAAAGCCCTCGACGCGCGGGATGCAGCGGGCGCCGAGCGGGAGTTCAGCGCGGCGCTCATCCTCAAGGCAGACGATGCCGGCGCACAGGCTGGCCTCGCCCGTGCGAAACAACTGCCGGCGGTGAGCGAGGCGCTCCGTAAAGCCGCGAATCACGAACTCGCCGGGCGCTGGAACGACGCTCTGGCAGCCTATGACGAAGCGCTCAGGATCGATACACAGACCAAGGGTGTTGCCGAACTTCGCGCCCGGGTAGGGAGCGCCACCACCAACGAGCAGATTCGCAAACACCTTTCCGATGGATTCGCAGCTATCAATTCCGGTCAGCTCGATCGGGCCCGGTCTGCGTTCAACCGCGTACTTGCACTCGATGCCAATCACCCGGTCGCTGCGGGGGCATTACAACAAGTCAGCGCACAGGGTGACGTGGATCGCATCCGCGCCGGCGAAGACCGCGGGATGGCCGCCGAAGCGCGCGAGGACTGGACGGGAGCAATCAAGGCCTATGAGGCAGTTCTTGCCATTGACGGGACCATCGAATTCGCCAAGACCGGCCTCTCCCGCGCCAAGGCACACGCCCGCGCTACGGAGTTGCTCGGCAAGATCCGCGCAGCGCCGGAAAAACTCTCATCACCCACGCTCTACCAGGAAGCGCAGACCATCGTTGCTGAAGCAAGGGCTCTATCCCCCGGTGGCCCACGACTGACCGAACACATCAATGCCGTTGGGGAGCTTGTCAGAACGTTCTCGGAGCCCGTTAACGTGACCCTGACCTCGGATGGCGCCACAGCAGTGATCCTGTCCACGGTCGGCCCACTCGGCACGTTCGCCAACAAGACGGTCTCCCTCCGGCCTGGCGAATACACCGTGGTCGGCAGCCAAAAGGGTTGTCGTGACATTCGGGAAACGATTGTCGTCAAACCGGACATGCAACCGGTCAGCGTGCGTTGTACAGAGCCGGTCAACTGAACATGAATGCTGCGGACGGCAACAACCGTATTGAGGCCAGCACCTATCAACCGTGGGTTGCGCCAGCCGAAACCTCCCGACTGAAAACCTGGCACTTCATCGCTGTGGCGGTGGTGGTACCGGTGCTCGCATTCGTGCTGTTTCTGTTCACGGCGCGCAGCGTCGCCCTGAAATTTTCGGATCCGCCCGTTTCAGTCGACATCGACGGCGGCTTTTCCATCAGTCTTGGTGACGTGTGGTTGCTTTTGCCGGGCGACTATACGGTGATTGCCGTTGCCGATGGTTGTCTGCCCCTTGAAACACAGATCACCGTTACTGACGCAAGCAATCAGGGACACACACTGCAGTTCACCCCGCTGCCCGGCGTCATCGATTTAAGCACAGAACCTGAGGGTGCCGATGTAAAGGTAGATGGCAGGGACATCGGCACAACGCCGCTGAAGGCCGTCGACATCGACGCCGGCAATCGTGAGATCGTTTTCGCCCATCCTCGTTATCAGACGTTTGCCACGGTGTTCCCGGTACAGGGGCGGCGAATCGCCGAAGTGGTCCAGGCCAAACTGGTGCCCAACTGGGGTGACATCAGCGTCAGCAGCGAACCGCCGGGCGCCGCAGTGCTGGTGGATGGCGAAGAGACTGGGCAAGTCACCCCCGCAGTGGTCCAGATCATCGCCGGGGAGCGGGAAGTGGCCGCGAGCCTCAAAGGATATCGAACCGCGCGCCAGCGTATCGTCGTTGGCGCACAACAGGCTGACACTCTCGAGACTTTTGTGCTGGTACAAGCCGATGCGGGTCTCTCTGTCACCACCTCGCCCGCTGGCGCCGGTATTACGATCAACGGTGAATACATGGGGCAATCGCCCCTCAAGCTGGAGCTGCGCTCCGGTCGAGCGTACTCAGTGGAAGCCTATCTGCGCGGCCACCGTCGCGCAGCCACCACAGTGAACCTCGAACGGGACCAAACCCGTGCTGTCAATCTTGGACTCACCCGGGAAACCGGTCAGGTGGTGTTCGCCGCAGAACCCGCATCCGCTCGTCTCTCCATCAATGGTCGTGAACAGAGTTCGGCAAACCAGACGCTGGTGCTGTCCACCGAACCACAAAACATTGAAATCACGTTGCCAGGCTATGCCAGTTACACCACGCGGGTGATACCCCGCGCCGGGCTCATCCAGACCGTGAAGGTTCAGTTGCTCACCGTCGATGAAGCACGCAAGGCGCGCAACAAGCCGGTCTACACGGCAAAGTCTGGCCAGGAGATGGTTCTGTTTGCACCAACGTCGGTCCAGCTTGGTGCCTCCCGGCGAGAACCCGGACGGCGCGCCAACGAAAACCTCAGGGACATCAAATTGTCGCAGCTGTTCTATCTCGCCAAGACTGAAACCACGAACGCCCAGTTTGTACAGTTCGCCAGCGGCCACGACTCCGGTGAGTTCGAAAGCCAGAAGCTCAACAAGAGCGATCAACCGGTGGTGAACGTCGGTTGGACGGATGCCGCCCTCTTCTGCAACTGGCTTTCGGAGCAGGAAAACCTGCCGAAGTTCTACCGCGAAGAATTCGGCAAGATCACCGGCATCAATCCCGCCGCGCACGGTTATCGGTTACCGACAGAAGCGGAATGGGGATGGGTGGCGCGCCACTTGGAAGAAGGCAAACCCCAACTGCGCTTCCCGTGGGGTGACAACATGCCGCCTCCTGATCGTCATGGGAACTATGCAGACCGGGCCGCGTCTCACCTGGTAGGGCGTACGATCCTGCAATACAACGACAATCACGTAGTCACAGCACCGGTGGGCAGCTACAAACCGAATCACAAAGGCATCTACGATCTCGGCGGAAATGTCGCCGAGTGGGTCAACGACTTCTATTCGGCGGGTGACGGTGTCACGGATCCCTTGGGCCCTGCCAGCGGCGAATTCCACGTCATCAACGGATCGAGTTACATGCACGGTACCATCACCGATCTGCGTCTCGCGTTCAGGGACTACGGTATCGATGCCCGCCGCGATGTGGGCTTTCGCATCGCACGATTTGCCGAGTGACCACATGAAACAACTCATCGCTCTCGCCTTCGTGCTGGTTTTCGCCTGCATGGCGGAGCTCCGGGCTGCAGAAGCGGATCGGGCGGATACTGAAGCCACGGAACCCTCTGGCCCACAAACGAACACCACCAAGGCGACAAGCGATACGAAGCAGGCAGACAAAGGCAGCGAAGAATTTACGCCGAGCGAAGAGATATCCGAGGACTTCGCTGTGTCGTTCCCGGTCGACATCTGAAAGGACCCGTACATGCCACCGACGATGAAAAAGACCCAGTTACCCTTCGAGATGATCTACCAGCTCATTGCATTGGTGCTCTCGATCATCCTTGTCCACCTCATCTACGTGACGCTGATCCGACCGAACGCTGAAGCGTTGCTCGAACGCGAAGCAGAGATG
Source organism: Gammaproteobacteria bacterium (assembly GCA_016874135.1). GTDB lineage: Bacteria > Pseudomonadota > Gammaproteobacteria > Pseudomonadales > Azotimanducaceae > SYFY01. The sequence goes on from VGVE01000023.1 coordinate 5,597, forward strand.
TCGGCAAGGGGTGAGACCTACGTGCCGGAACGCTCCATCTACATCGTGCTGCGCGACTATGAGCAGGAATCCTGTTTCGTATTGATGTTCTGGGCGATGGCCATCATGGGCCTCAAGGGACGTCAGACGCTTCGTGAACGCATGCTCCTCTCCGAGGATATTCTCAAGGTGAATGAAGGCACCAGCATCCTTCCTGAGGATGCCCGTCAGTACATACGCCCCTTGCAGGCGTTGTCAGTGGATGAGCAGCAATACCTCGTTCCCCGAGCACTCATGGCGGGTCTATTGCGATTTGGTTCAACCCGCAACGTGCACGATGTTTCCGAGGCGGTGAAATCCGTGTGCGAAACCGAGGCGGACCGCCTGGAAAGTGAACTGTCCATGGTGCGCTACATCGCCTGGGCCATCCCCTCCATCGGCTTCATCGGCACGGTGCGCGGCATTGGTGATGCACTCTCCCAGGCGAATGAAGCGGTGCAGGGAGATATCGCCGGCGTCACAGCGAGCCTGGGTACGGCATTCAATTCCACACTGATCGCGCTGCTCATCAGCATGGTCATCATGTTCCTGATGCATCAGCTGCAGCTCTTGCAGGAACGGCTCGTCCTCGAGACGCAGGGATATGCGGATCTGCAACTGATAAGACACATGCAGGTACGCGGAGCGAGTGTATGACACCCATCCTCGACCTGGATGACTGGGCACTTTCGCTGTGGGCGGATAACACTCTGCTCTACAGCGAGCCGGCCATCGCGCTCGAAAACGATGGCAAACTGATCTTCGGCCGTACCGCGGCCGCCGAAGCACGCATTCATCCACGGCGGATCAACCACGGTTTTCTGACCCGCCTGTCGGCGGATCCGCTGCCTCAGCCATTCAAATCTGCCCGTAATCATGCCGATCTGTTCTACCACCAGTTGCGCGCACTGGCAGTAGCGCATCCACTCCTCACCCGCGAACCGGTGCTCATGGTCGTACGCAGTTCCACCAGCGCCGATCAACTGGGACTGGCACTCGGCGTAGCCAAAGAGTGCGGTATTCGTATCGGTGGCTTCGTGGATCGGAGCATCGCTGCACTCGCGAGTCGTGGCGGCATGGGTGAACGACGTTGCCTTGAGTTTGCGAGCGACCACGCCGAGGTGATCACTGCGCGGCTCGGTGTTGACGTCGTGCGAAACAGCGTCAACACACTGCCCGGGCTCGGTCTGCAGACCATCCAGGATGGTTGGGCCAACGTTATCGCGGATGCGTTCATTCAAGGCTCGCGGTTTGATCCATTGCACGCAGCCACCACCGAACAGCAGTTGTACGACGCGGTACGCAGCTGGCTGGATACCGGCAAGGTCCCCGCTGCGCTTTCGATCGAACACCTGCAGGAAGTCCGGCGAATCGACATCCATAGCGAAGCACTCGACCGCAAGCTGCTCGATCGGCTCGATTCCGCACTGTCTGCGTTCGAAGCGGACTCGACGTTGTGCCTCGGCCCCAATGCCACATCGGTTCCGGGATTGTCGGCCTCGCTCAGAAGTCGGGGCGTCATCCCGATCGAGGTAGGTCGGACCACACTTTTTTCCTATATCGAAAAACACGTCGGCGCGCGCTGCAATCCAGAAGAAGTCAGACTCTTCACCACCCTGCCTGCGGCAACGCCACCAGCGCTGGCAGATTTTCGACCGTCACCCCCGATTCCGCTCAAACCCCCAACGGCGCAAGCGGCGCCAACAACGCTGGTTGCACCTGCCGTAGAGCCATCAACCGCTGGTCCGAATCGGGTGGTTGCCTCACCGGGTCAACCAACCCATGGCCTGCATGGCACGATTGCCTTTCCCCTCGGCGGCACGGATCTGCCTTGGTCTCTGCTGGGAGACAATCCTCGTACCGGCATCACGCTCGAAATCGGCGGCCGGCTATTCACACTCATCGAGGTGCGGTGATGAACATCACCACGGGGATCGGCTGAGATGGCGAGACGTCGCGACACTACTGGCGCATCTCTCTCCTTCCTCGATGTCATGTCCTGCGGCTTCGGCGCAGTGGTCCTGCTGTACCTGATCATCAACCACAACACAGAGCGGGATGAACGAATTGTCAACCAGGAGCTGCTCGCAAGCCTGCGGCTGCTCGACTACCAGATTCTTGAAGGGGAAAAGGACCTCGCTGTCCTCATCAAACAGGTCGATGACACCCGTCGCCGGATCGAAGTAGCAGACCGGCGTCTGATCGCCGACCGGGACAAACAGGAAAAACAGAGTGATGCCGACGCTGAAAAGCCGGATGACTCAGCGGCGAAAGAGCCGACGGTTGATGAGCTGAAATTCGAAATCGAAGTCATGGAGCAGGACGTCAAACGGCTGCGCGCAGCAGAGGCGGCCAACGACGGCGGCCGGTTGCTGCGTATCCAGGGCGAAGGCAATCGCCAGTATCTCACCGGACTTCGCATCGGCGGCCGCCACATCGCGATTGCCATCGATGGTTCCGCCAGCATGATGGATCCGTCCATCGTCAACGTATTGCGACGTCGCTACCAGAACGACGCTGCAAAACGATCCGCACCGAAGTGGGCACGTGCGGTACAAACCGTGGATTGGCTGGCCGCCCAGTTGCCGCTCGATTCGCAGTTCCAGCTGGTCGTGTTCAATGACAAATCCACGTCACTTTCTACGCCTGGCAAGTACGAATGGACCGCCGTGGGTGATGGCCAGAAGGTCCGCTCCGCTCTCGAACGCCTGCGACAGCATGTACCGGATGACGGCACGAGTCTCGAGAACCTGTTTCTCGAACTTCGCAACATGAAGCCCATGCCCGACAACGTGTACCTCATCACCGATTCACTGCCCACCATGGGGGCAGACAAACCGCGCAGCGCAACGATTACTGGTGAAAAGCGGCTTGAGCTCTTCCGCGATGCCCGCCAGAAGATGCCGAACAACATTCCCATCAACGTGATCATGTTTCCGATGGAGGGTGATCCGTTCGCAGCCGGCGCGTTCTGGAATCTCGCCCGCGCAACCGGTGGCGCCTTTCTCGCGCCATCCAAGGATTGGCCATGAGCCGCATCACCCGCCGCCGCAGCGCAGAAGTATTTTCGCTGTCATTTCTGGACGTAATCTGCTGCGGCTTTGGCGCCATCATCCTTCTGCTCATGATTACCAAGGTCACCGCGCCACTTGTGCTCGAGCAGTCCGCTCTGAATCTCGAAGCGACCGTAGCCATGCGCGAAAACGCCATGCATGAAATCCGCGGCCAAATCGATGAGCTGCAACGACAGCTCGATCTCGATCAGAACACACTGCGCGACAAACTCCGCATGCTGGCGGCTTTGGATGCCAATCTCACCCGCTTCAAGAGCAAATCCCTAGCGACGAAAGAAGAGGCGGAAGAAACACTGCTCGCTAAACAGAAGCTCGCGAGCATCCGACAGTCGCTGACCGATGAAATGGAGCGACTGCTCGGTGCCGGCTTTACACCACAGAACGATCTGGTTGGCGGGGTTGCGGTCGACAGCGAGTATGTCATTTTCGTCATCGACACTTCAGGCAGCATGCAGAGCATGGCGTGGCCTGTGGTCATCAGGAAGGTGCAGGAGGCGCTTGCCGTATACCCCAACCTGAAAGGCATCCAGGTGATGAGTGACGAAGGCGACTACATGTTCCCGGGGTTCGCCGGCACATGGATTCCTGACAGCCCAGCACGACGGGCCAGCATCATCGATACGCTGCGGGGCTGGGCGCCGTTTTCGAACTCCAGCCCGGTGGAGGGCATCGAGGCCGCCATCGACGACTTTTTTGCGAGCGACAAGCGCATCAGCATTTATGTCTTCGGGGACGACTTCACCGGCGACTCGATCGAGAAAATCATCGACGATGTCGATTCGTTGAATTCCCAGGAAACCGGTGACCGCCGCCGCGTGCGGATCAACGCCATCGGGTTTCCGGTGTATGTGGATCGACCGAACGTCAGGACCTACCGTTTCGCGGCGATGATGCGAGAGCTCGCCTACCGCAACGAGGGGACTTTTGTCGGCCTCTCGGAATTGCAGTAGGCTGGGCCGAGGTGAGATCAATAAGACCCGGGGCAGGCATGAGAAGGGGTTTCGTATCATGATCGCGCGCCGCTTGCGGATGATGCTGGCGCTTGGCCTGTTAACACTCGCCGGTTGTTCCGCACCCAAAGTTGCCGTGCAGGGTACATTCCCCGTCCCACTCGTGAACCCCTACCCGATTCATGTGGGCTGGCATCTGGATTCGGCGCTTACCTCCTATGTTCACAAGGAGAAAATAGATCGCGGCGGCGAGTGGGTGATTTCTGTCGGTGCCGTCCAACAGTCCATGTTCGACAGCCTCTCGAAAGGCATGTTCAAGGGTTATACGTTCCTCGACTCGTGGGAGTCTTCCGCGCCGGTGCAGCTGATCTTCGTGCCCAGCATTGAACAATTGCAGTTCTCGACGCCCAAACAGACGCGCTCTAAATATTTCGAAGTCTGGATCAAGTACAAGTTTGAATTGCGAAATCCCGATGGCACCTCCCGCGGCGAGTTTCCACTCACCGCCTACGGCAAAGCCCACATCCAGAATTATTCGATGAACACCAATTCAGCGGCCTTGCAGGAAGCGGCGAACGCGGCCTGCCGGGATGCGATGGCATTTTTCGCACTGCAGTTCAGAACCCTCGGACCGGTCAAGGCTTGGCTGGATCAAAACGGACTCGGGAGTTGACCATGTCGAGACACTTGCGTTCGATGCTGGCCTTCGCAGCCCTGTTGTACCTAGGTGGCTGCGTAACGGCACGAGTGGAAGAAATCCGCGAGGGTCACACCACGATCAGTGGCGGCGATGCCATTGCCGTACTCGGCAAACGCGACCGGCCGAGCGCCACGGAAACCGAGTTTGATTTCGTGGAGTGCGTGTCGCGCAACATGGGCAGCGAAGTACCGGTCATCGCGGAACGCACCTTTCGCGATACCCTCTTCCCTTGGTTTGAACCGCGCACTGCGCCGGCCAACACCCGCGATCTTCCCGAACTGATTGGCCACCCGATGTTCGTTGAGCGCCTCAACAGCATCGGTGTGAAATATCTCATCTGGATCGAAGGTTCGACGCGTCGTACCGACTCTGCGGGCACGATGAGTTGCACCGTTTCACCTGCGGGAGGTGGCTGCTTCGGTTTCCTCACCTGGGAGAATGACTCGGAATACGAAGCCTCGATCTGGGACATCAAGGAAGGTCACACCGTGGGCAAAGTCAGCTCCGAAGCCGTCGGCACCAGTTACATGCCGGCTCTGATCGTTCCCGTGCCGATCATCGCTCGGGTCAAGAACTCCGCCTGCTCATCCCTTGCTAACCAGCTGACGACATTCCTAACCGACGCATCCTGACTACGCTTGGAACCCGGAAAACACTGCGTGGGCGAAGAACCACACCATCACTACCCAGAGCAGCGTGCGCTCGTCCATTCGTGCTGCAATGGTGTCACCCATCCTGCTCATGTCTCGTCCTCAAGGATTCAGATTCTGGATGTCCTCGAGACGGGAGTAGCCGCAAAAAGGTTTGAATCGCCTGGATCATACCGCCGAGCGAATCAGGCTGGCCGCATCTCCACCACTTCGCCTTCAAATCGCTCCGGCTCCACGGAATACCATTCCGCAAGCGACACCTTGTGTTTGCCGTTGCAGAGGTCGCACATCTCATAGAAGGTCGGGCGACCCGGGTCGGCAAAGATCACCCGCTTCACCCCGGCATCGAACGCACGATCCACCAGTTTTGCGAGGGGCTTCACGAGTTCGTCCCAGAAACAGATATCAGAACCGACCACGATGTCGAACTCGCCCAGTTCGTCGGTCGAGAGTTTCTTGAAACTCTTCACCATCTTGGCCACTTCAACGTTGTTGAGTTCGGCGAGCACATCGAGGTAGGGGAATACGTCCTTGTCGATGTCCAGTGCGGTGACCTTGCCGCTGAAACGCGAGGCACAGAAGACTGACAACGGTCCCCAGCCACTGCCTACTTCGATGACCCGGGAGCGTGTTGGAATCGGTCGATGCTGCAGGTAATCCATCACCAGATAACTGGCATGCCATGGGCGATGGCCGTGTACTGACGGCTGGTACTGTTTTTTCATCTGCCGGATGAGTTTGTGTTTGTTCTCCAGCAGATAGATGCCATAAGCCTCGTAAAGGTAGGGTTCCGGTGAGCGTTCTAGTTTGGGCATGGGTTTCCGTCAGCTACCGATGTTACGGCCACGCCCGTCAAACCTCCGTCAGACGGAGCTGCGCAAAAAGCGCGCTGTCCAGGCGCGAAAGCTGCGCAGTGTAACAAGGCTCCTGCGATGAATCGCCGTGATTCTTGGGAAGTTTTCCGATGTTCACGGGGGGTTTTCAGGGTCATCGAGGCACCCCGTTTGCACCAACAGGGAAGCACCGTTCGGTTTACCACGGCAAAAGCTGACTAAAATACTCGGGTATTTCCCCACGCCTGCGATAGACTACGCACACCCCGACTCCAGCCACATCACCCGTGTCCAATTCCACAGTCGAACCCAGCATCGAAGACCGCCTGAACCGAGACTATGCCGCGGGATTCGAAAGCGACGTTGAAGCAGATACTTTCCCGCCGGGCCTGTCTGCGGATGTGGTTCGCGCTATTTCGGAGCGCAAGAATGAACCCGCATGGCTCACCGAATGGCGCCTTAAAGCGTGGGACATCTGGACCTCGATGCCGGAACCCGAATGGGCCCACCTGCATTTTCCGAAAGTGGACTTCCAGGCCATCTCCTACTTTTCCGCTCCCCGCAGCCAGAAGGACGGACCCAAGTCCCTAGATGAAGTTGACCCTGAGTTGTTGCGCACCTATGAACGTCTCGGCATCCCCCTGCATGAACGCGCTGCGCTTGCGGGTGTTTTCAACGAAGACACTCCGGCGCGTCCGGAGGTTGCAGTGGATGCCGTGTTCGACAGCGTTTCCATCACCACCACGTTCAAGGACCGGCTCGCAGAGTCAGGTGTGATTTTTTGCCCGCTGTCGGAAGCCGTTCATACCCACCCGGAGCTGATACAGAAATATCTCGGCAGCGTCGTCCCACAATCCGACAACTTCTACGCCGCTCTCAACAGCGCAGTCTTCAGCGATGGTTCCTTCGTCTACATCCCGCCTGGCGTTCGTTGTCCGATGGAGCTGTCGACCTACTTTCGCATCAACGCCCGCAACACCGGCCAGTTCGAACGCACCCTGATCATCGCCGAACGCGGGGCCTACGTGAGCTATCTCGAAGGCTGTACCGCACCGATGCGTGATGAAAACCAGTTGCACGCAGCAGTGGTGGAGCTGGTCGCCCTCGATGATGCACGCGTCAAGTACTCAACCGTACAGAACTGGTACCCCGGGGACGCCGAAGGGCGAGGTGGCATCTACAACTTCGTCACCAAACGCGGTGCCTGCCTTGGCCAACGCTCGCATATTTCCTGGACCCAAGTGGAGACCGGTTCGGCAATTACCTGGAAGTACCCGAGTGTCGTGCTGCGTGGGGATGACAGCATCGGTGAGTTCTACTCCGTAGCGCTCACCAACAACCTGCAGCAGGCCGACACCGGAACGAAGATGGTTCACCTCGGTCGAAATACACGTAGCACCATCGTCTCCAAGGGCATCAGTGCAGGGCGCAGCCAGAACAGCTATCGCGGGCTCGTCCGCATCTCACCCGCTGCCGCCGGCGCACGCAATCACACCCAGTGTGATTCGTTGTTACTCGGTTCAAAGTGTGGTGCGCACACGTTTCCCTACATCGAAAGTGGCAATCCATCAGCGACCGTTGAACACGAAGCCACGACTACCCGGGTGAGTGATGACCAGCTGTTTCTCTGCGCACAACGCGGGATCGACGCGGAAAAAGCCGTCAGCATGATCGTCAACGGATTCTGTCGCGATGTCTTCCGCGAGCTGCCGATGGAGTTTGCTGTGGAAGCCGGCAAGTTGCTGGAAGTGAGCCTCGAAGGAGCAGTCGGATGAACCGGCTCGACATCCGCGATCTGCGGGTTGCCGTCAACGGCAAAGGGATCCTCAACGGACTCTCACTGCAGATCGGCCCCGGCGAGGTGCATGCTATCATGGGCCCGAATGGCTCGGGCAAGAGCACGCTCTCTCATGTGTTGGCGGGCCGGCCGGGATACGAAGTAACCGGTGGAGAAGTGCGCTTCCGCGGTGAGGATCTCCTCTCGATGGAACCGGAACAACGGGCTTGCAAAGGGCTCTTTCTCGCCTTCCAGTATCCGGTGGAGATTCCCGGCGTCTCCAACATGGAGTTTCTGCGGACGGCGGCGGAGTCCCAGGCAAAGGCACGCGGTGAAAGTCCGCCAACAGCCGTCGAACTGATGCGCTCGCTGCGGCAAATCGCAGCCGAACTCCATCTCAATCCCGATTTCCTCAAGCGCGGTGTCAACGAAGGTTTCAGCGGCGGCGAAAAGAAACGCAACGAGATACTGCAAATGAGCTTTCTGCGGCCGGCGATGTCAATTCTCGATGAAACCGACTCAGGGCTCGACATCGATGCGCTGCGTATCGTGGGTGAAGGCGTCACGCGCTACATCCGGTCGAATCCGGAATTTTCCGTGCTGCTCATTACACACTATCAGCGGCTGCTCAATCATATCGTTCCAGACCATGTACACGTTCTGGCCGGCGGCCGCATCGTTGAATCCGGTGACCGCTCGCTCGCACTGCGCCTTGAAGCGAAAGGGTACGCAGGCATCGACACTGCATCATGAGCAGGCTTGCCGGCAGGTTGTCCAGCCAATCCCGCGATCGTCTCGAGGCGCTCAGTACCGCCCCGCAGGCCGATCCAAAAGTTCGTGAGAGCTGGAAGTACAATCCGGTGAACCGGTCGCTGGCGCTGTTGAGTGACGTGGATGTTGCTGGACCTTCCGCCATCAGCGGTCTCGATCAACGTGGCGTTTCGTTTATCGAAAACGTCCAACCCGACGAAGCCGAAATCGCCACCCTTCTCTCCCAGTCGGTGAATAGTCCACCTTCTGCGCGGGCGCTGCTGCTGGCTGAGAGCGTCGACCGGCTGATCGTGAATGATCGGCTTGCACTACCGCTTCGCATCACGCGCACCGACGCAAGACACCCGTTGCTGATCACTGTATCGCCACAGAGTGAAGTGGTTATCGAAGAACTGGCGGAAACCTCAGCTACAGGCTGGATCTGTCTGCACGTGCGGGACGGCGCGATGGTGAGCTACAACCGGCTGCGCAGTGAACGGGCATCGTCCGAGTGGCAGCGGCTCGTGATGAAACTCGAACGCGACGCCAGGCTGCATCTCAACCACTATGCCACGGGCAGTACATTGCGTCGGCTCGATGCGCTGATCGAACTGGCTGGCGCGGGCGCGGAACTCGACCTGCAGAGTGCCTGGACGGCTGCAGCAAGGGAGAAGATTGACCAACAGTGGCACGTCGAACATACCGCACCACAGACCACCAGTCGGCAGGTCCACCACGGCATCGCTGACGGCAACGCCACCACTACATTTCGCGGACGCATCTTCATCGGCACCGACTGCCGCCAGGCGAACGCCGATCTGATCAACCGCAACCTCGCACTGTCTGCGGGTGCTACCTGCAATACCAAGCCGGAACTCGAAATCCACAACGATGACGTACGCTGCAGCCACGGAGCGACGGTAGGACAGTTGTCGGATGACAGTGTGTTCTACTTCCGTTCACGGGGCGTTTCGCCGAATACCGCACGACGGTTACTCGCTGCCGGGTTCATTCGCAGCACGCTGCGCGGTTCCTTGAGCGCGGGCGCGCGCTTGGCTCTGACAGGTACTGCCGATGAGTAGCCGAATAATCCGCGCGGATTTTCCTGCACTCGCCCAGTTGATCCACGGTCAGCCGCTGGTCTATCTCGACAACGCCGCAACGACCCAGAAACCACGATCCGTACTGGACGCGATGCAGCGCTACTATCTTGAGGACAACGCAAACGTCCACCGCGCGGCGCACACGCTCGCTGCCCGGGCGACGGACGCCATGGAATCTGCACGTGCGCGGGTGGCCGGGCTGATCAGCTCCCCTGCCGCCGATCAGATCGTTTTCACGCGCGGCACTACTGAATCGATCAACATGGTGGCCTCCGGGCTCAGCCATCGTCTGCACAGTCGCGACCGCATTCTGGTGACTGCTCTCGAACACCACAGCAACTTCGTGCCATGGCAACAGTGTGCGCTCCGAACAGGTGCACACCTGGATGTAGTTACGGTGACACCGGGCGGCGAAATCGATCTCGACGACTTCAGAAACAAGCTCTGCCAGGAAACCCGGATTGTCGCTTTTGCACACGTTTCCAATGCACTTGGAACCGTGCACCCCGTGCATGAACTGGTGACGACAGTACGCGCAAGGAGTGATGCGCTGGTTCTGGTGGATGGTGCCCAGGCTATCCTGCATCTACCGGTGGATGTGCAGGCGCTCGACGTTGACTTCTATGCGTTTTCCGGACACAAACTGTTCGGCCCGACGGGGACCGGTGTGTTGTATGGAAAGCGGGCGGGGCTCGAGATGTTGCGTCCCTCCCAGTTCGGCGGCGAGATGATCGAACATGTCACGCTGGATTCGAGCACCTTCAATACCCTGCCGTACCGGTTCGAAGCCGGCACACCCAACATCGCTGGTGCCGTCGGCCTCGGGGCAGCCGTGGACTACATCACAGGTCTAGAGCGCGATTCGTTGTTGCGACAGGAAGAGTCACTCATCGATGACACCATTTGTGCACTGACCGCCATGAACGGTATCCGTCTGATCGGCACACCCACTCAGCGGCTCGGCGTGGTTTCCTTCCTGGTGGAAGGCAGCAGCCCCCACGACGTCGGCACATTGCTCGACCAGCAGGGAATCGCAGTTCGCACCGGCCACCATTGCGCCATGCCTTTGATGCAGTCGCTCGGGATCGGCGGCACGGTTCGCGCCTCCTTCAGCCTGTACAATGACCAGACCGACGTCGAACGATTCGTTCAGGCCATGCATAAGACGCTGACGTTTCTGTGAATGACAAGCCAAAACGAGTTTACGAGGAATCCAGACGGAGTAATCCGATGAACACCACGGGTAAGAACACCGAACCGAAACAGTTTGATCCGCAACAGGTCAAATCCGCGGCTCTGCCCCTCGAAGTGGTTGTCAGTGACGCGGCCGCTAGGCATCTCCTCGCCCAGCTGAGCAGCCAGGGGAAGGCCTTCCTCCGTCTTGGCGTCAAGGAAAGCGGCTGCAACGGCTACAGCTATTTTCTCGACTGGCTGGATGCACCCGGAGTGGACGATATTCCGCTGCATATCAATGCCGATCTTGACATCCATGTCGCCGCTGCCGATCAGGCACTTGTGCATGGAACACGCGTGGACTATGTCCGTGAGGGACTGAACGCGACGCTGCAGTTCAAGAACGCCAATGCCACAGGCTACTGTGGCTGTGGCGAGAGTTTTTCACTAGCCACCTGAAACGTCGTGCAACGCCGGATCGTCAATCTCAACCGCACCGTGCACGCGCGCCTTGTGCCCACAGGTGATCCTGTCACGATTCCCGGCGGTTCGTTCGTAACCCTTACCCAGGATCTGGGTGGCACCTTCACGGTTGTCCACCAGGGCAACATGGCACGCATCGATGGTGAAGATGCGGATGCGATCGGGTTTGTACCGGTGCTCCTCGAATTCACCCCACCGGCCAATGGCCGCGTCGATCGGGAGCAAGTCGACGAAGCACTGCGTTCGGTTTTCGATCCGGAAATTCCGGTCAACATCGTCGACCTTGGTCTGGTGTACGACGTACAGATCAACGGCAGTACCGTAACCATTGCGATGACTCTCACCGCGCCGGGCTGTGGCATGGGCCCGGTGCTGGTCCACGATGTCAAAACCCGTGTACGCCGGGTTCCCTTTGTCGGTGACGTGACAGTTGATCTGGTGTTCGATCCACCCTGGTCTCGCGAACGCATGACCGAAGAAGCCCAGCTTGAACTCGGACTCTACTGATCGCGGCGGATGATGTTGAGCGAGTTCAGTCCCACCCTGCCGCCAGCAACCGTGCAAGAAATCCGCGACAGTTTTGCTTTTTTTGACGGCTGGGAAGACAAGTACCGCTTCCTGATCGACCTCGGCAAGTCACTGCCAGAGCTACCTGAGGAATTCAGGACCGAAACGAATCTGGTGCGGGGCTGCCAAAGTCAGGTCTGGCTGATCAGTCACTGCGATGCTCAAACGGGTTGTTTGCAGTTTGCACTCGACAGCGATGCGCACATCGTTCGCGGGCTCGCCGCTATCGTTCTGGCCGCTTACCAGAACCGCACACCCGGGGAGATCATCACGGTGGACATCGAAGAACTCTTTGCCGAGCTGGATCTGCTCTCGCATCTTTCAGCAACTCGCGGGAATGGCCTTCGCGCCATGGTCAGCCGAGTGATTGCATTTGCCCGAAACTACGCTGCGACTTGACCTTCTTTCCCGCGCCACGTTGCATCAGCTTCGCAGCTTTTCCTGTTCGTTAGACAGGCGCCGGTTTTCCCTTGCCGGTGTGTCTTCAGTACCCGTGCGCAACAGCGCAGCAAACGGATCTTTCTCAGTCTGAGTCTGTGCAGACAGAGTCTGCGATGACACCACAGATCGTTCTGTCATGAAGTTCTGATCAGGCTTTCGATCAATCGCAAGCGGCGCTGAGATGGGGTCTTTTCTGCCTGCCTCAGGCTTGTTCCCTGCGGATACCGCGACCTTGCCTGCGTCATCATCCTCGTCCATGCGGCTTGCGACACGACCTCGCACCGTTGCGGTCGGATCTTTCGGAGCCGATGTCGATTTACCGGCAAACGCGAGTGCAATTCTCTCCAGGAAAGAGATCTCCACGTCTTTGTCGGATGCGGGCTCGCTGGGGGTTGCTGCATCCATGACTGCGATCGCCTTGGGGGTAACTGCCCGTTCTTTACGTGCCTGCCCCTGGTTAATAGCCACTGCACCTATGGGTTCAACAGTGATGCCAGCCACCGCATCAACGTTTTCGGCGTCTATCTTTCGAGTGCCACCACGATGTCGCCAATCTCTCGGATATTTCTTTTCCGCCTGGGCACGGAACTCCGTCATCGGCCCCGCCAGACGGGCTCTCTGAACCTGTACCTCGAGCTGCAGGCGACGAAGCATGCGTCGTTGTCGTATTACCACATAAAGTTCGATCAGTACCGCCACCACCATCAGACCATTCGTCAGGCTCAGCCAGATAACCGGGGAGAGCGATGCCATTGCGTTCATCAGCAGGGTGGTTTCCATGTGCAACTCCTGTCATGTGCATTTTTCGACAGGGATCGACCTGGTATACAACCGGTCCAGATCATCAGATTTCGTCCGATCACGGACAGGGCTGTCATATTCGGGCAGTGAGCCTGGTAGTGACTCATCCGTCTCCCCGAGTTCAGGTAGTCTCCCACCGGAAGAATAGACACGATCCTGAATTCTGTCTGGCGACCACCGCTGTAGCGGTCACAGACCGGTCCTATCCGTTTTTTTGTTTGTTGTATCGACTTCGCGAGAGCGGGGCTCAGTGCGCACAGATACGCTTCAACATGATTGATACTGTTTTTATATACAGGTATTCTGGCCGACCCTGTATATAAATACAGTTATCGTATGACGATAACCTCACTGCTTGAACATCCAGATCTGTGGCGCGCAGGCCGCCCGGGAGGCGGCGGCGTCAGCCATAGAACCACAGAACCCTGCCGTTACCCCCTGCTCGACCAGCATCTGACCGGCGGTGGCTGGCCCGTGGGTGCGGTCTCGGAACTGTGTTTCAACCAGACCGGGATTGGTGAGCTGCAATTGTTGGCGCCCGCGCTGGCCGCACTCAGCCGGCAGCGGCGCTGGATTGCCTGGCTGAACCCACCCTTCCTCCCTTACCCTCCGGCACTGTCCGCGCTCGGCATCCAGGTCGGACGCATGCTCCTCATCCAGCCCGCAACCACAGCCGCAGCCCCGAACGCCGGTCGCGATGACAAGTCATCACACGGCAACAAACGGGATCGGATCGAACATCAACGCACCCTCTGGGCACTCGAACAGGCGGGACGATCAGGCGCCTGCAGTGCAGTACTGGCGTGGCTCAATGAACGCCTGCTCACCGTACGCGACATCCAGCGACTGCAGGTCGCAGCCCGACGCGGCAATACCCTGATCTGGCTGTTCCGTCCGGAAGCGGCTCTCAACCAGCCGTCCCTTGCATCACTCCGGCTGCGGTTGCATGCGGCGCAGAGTCCGGGGGTCGAACTGCAACGGTTGCGGGTCGATATCGTCAAACGCCCGGGGGGCTGGCCGGTAGATGGCCTGGTGCTGGATCTGCAGCGCAACCCGGAATCCATGGACCGGCGCAGGGTCATGGAGCTGCTCGCGTTCTGGCGCAGTGAACATCAACAGCCGGCACTGCCAGATGCGGCCCAGCCTTATGCCACACCGGCCTCCGTTCAGCAGCGGGCGATGCACTGATGCTCTGGCTTGCCGTCCACTTTCCGTCTTTTGGCCTCGAGGTGGCCACGCGCGGCATCGGCCAGAAAACCGCCGAAAAACAGGCTATCAAAGAACAAGCCATAGAAGAACAGACAAGCCCGGATACCTCGCCTGCTCCCGCAGCAGAACTGCGGGTCCTGATCTATAACCAGCAGGTCATCCAGTGCAACTCCGCTGCGGCAGCGTGCGGCATCCATCCGGGCAATTCCTTGGCAACGGCACAAAGCCTTGCCGCAGGTGCTCTGCGACATTTCCACTGGAATGGCGCCCATGAAGAGGCCCGGCTGCTCTTCATCGCCGAAGTTCTCTACCGGTTCAGTTCCGAGGTGAGTCCGGAAGCGCCGGATGCAATTGTTCTCGAGGCCGGACGCAGTCTGAAACTGTTCGGTGACCTCAGTCGCCTGATTGCCGCGGTCACTTCGGCCTGCGCAAACCTCGGGCACGAGATCCGGGTACGGGCAGCAGCCACTCCGCTGGCGGCGCTGGCCCTGGCACGTTCAGGGGCACACACCCTGCCAGAGGTATCGCTGCAATCCCTCGCCACGGGCTTCCAGCCACTTTCACCGTCGCACAGCGCAACCCAGGTCAGCAGGAGAGTTGGCGGGAAGGTTGTTGGTGAGAAGGCTGGGGAGAAGGTTGGTGGAAAGGTTGGTAGGGAGAGTGGTGGGAAGGCTACTGACAAGCGCGACTGCACCTTGCCTAACCGCATGGTTGAACGGCTGCACAACATGGGCCTCACCCGTCTCGGTCAGGTGTTTGCCCTGCCTCGGGCGGAATTGGCACACCGGTTCGGTCATTCATTCGCCACGTATCTGGATCGTCTGGCGGGCCGTGTACCGGACCCACGCACCACCATTCAGCCGCCCGACCGGTTTGATCAAAGCCTGCATCTGCTCGAACCACTCCGTGACAAGGCTGCACTCGAAGAACCCATGCGGCATCTCCTATACGAGCTCGGTCAGTGGCTGGTTGCCCATCAACTCGGTGCCGAGGCACTGGTCTGGTCGTTCAGTGCCCACGATGTCAGGTCACGCACCTGCATGCCGGTGCGGTTCGCACGGGTTCAGCAACAGCGCAGCGCATTTATCGGCATTTCCCTGCTCAAACTCGCAGAAACACCGCTGCCGGAAGATGTACTCAGCATCGGTCTCAAGGCACGGCGTCTCAAACCCTGGATCGCACAGAACCACAACTTGTTTCCGGATGCCCTACTCGCGCCTGCGGGATTCGACGGTGGCAGTGAAAGATCCGGTGATCATTCAGCCGAATCCACCACCAGAATCGAACTGCTCGATCAGCTCGGCGCGCGCCTCGGTGAATCTGCCTGCCTGCGACTCGAACCGCTGGATCGACATACACCAGAAGAAGCCTGGCAACCGCTGTCAGTCTTCGAATCACCAAGGCATCGCCTCCCCCCGGCCCCACCTGGCAAGCGTCCATTGTGGCTCTTCACACCTCCTCGACCGGTGAATGTGGACGAACTGGTTCTGCTGGATGGGCCTGAACGGATCCAGGGCCAGTGGTGGACCCGCCCGGTCAGCCGCGACTACTACATTGCCACCCATCGCAATGGGGCTCGCTGCTGGGCCTTTGTGGATGACAGCCGCCAGTGGTACCTGCATGGTTATTTCGCCTGATTTCCCGCAGCGCGGCGTATCAGTCGCCGTTGCTTTTGCCGAGTTGCATGTGATCAGCAACTACACCTTCCTGCGGGGCGGCGCCCATCCGGAAGAACTGATCAACCGCGCCGCCGATCTCGGCTATACCGCCATCGCCCTGACCGATGAATGTTCTTTCGCAGGGCTCGCCAAGGCGCACATGACAGCCAAAGCGCGTGGCATCCACCTCATCATCGGCAGCGAATTCCATCTCGAAGAAGGCATCAAGCTCGTTCTGCTTGCGCCCACACGTGAAGCCTACGGCCAACTTTCGGCACTGATCACCCGCATGCGGCGGCGTTCTGAAAAAGGCGAATACCTGGCCACTCTCGAAGACTTCCGTTTTGGTCTCGCCGACTGCCTCATCCTGTGGCCACCGGGCAGCCCCTGTACCAGCCACGCCATCCGCCTCAGCGATCGACCGCTGGATCTTGCCTGTGCCAACGCGACGCGGCCCGGTATCGAGACACTCATGGCTCAGGGGCAGGCACTGAAACAGCTTTTCCGCGTTGAACAGCGCAGTGTCGAGCAGCGCGGCGGATTCTGGATCGCGCTGGAACTGTTCCGCGACGGTACCGATCTGCACCAGACGGCGGTGGCGCTGACACTCTCCATACGTCTCGGGTTACCGGTGACCGCCAGTAACGATGTGCACCTGCACGTACCGGAGCGGCAGCCGCTGCAGGATGTCCTCACCGCCGTGCGCCTTAAGTGTACCGTCAGCGAACTCGGCACCGCCGGCTTCGGCAATGCCGAACGGCACCTGCGCAGCATCGCCGAACTCGGCGACCTGTATCCGCCGGAAATGCTCGCCGAATCCGTGGCCATCGCCGAGCGTTGCACGTTCAGTCTCGATGAGCTGCGCTACGAATACCCGGAAGAACTGGTGCCACCGGGTCGCTCCGTCACCGATTACCTGCGCGAACTCACCTGGGCCGGAGCTGCGGAGCGTTGGCCGAAAGGAACCCCGGCAGATGTGGTCGCGTTGATCGAAAAGGAACTCGTACTGGTGAAGGAACTCGCCTACGAGTACTACTTCCTGACCGTGCACGACATCGTGCAGTTCGCCCGCTCACGGAACATTCTCTGCCAGGGTCGCGGTTCTGCCGCCAATTCCGCAGTGTGTTATTGCCTCTTCATCACCGAAGTAGACCCGGCTCGCATGCATCTGCTGTTCGAGCGGTTCATCTCCAAAGAGCGCGCCGAGCCTCCGGATATCGATGTCGACTTTGAACACGAAAGACGCGAAGAGGTCATCCAGTATCTCTACAAACGTTACGGACGGGACCGCGCCGCGCTGGCCGCAACCCTCATCACCTATCGGCTGAAAAGTGCGATCCGCGATGTCGGCAAAGGCATCGGTCTCGATCTCGACCAGGTCGACCTGCTCGCCAAATCCTTGTCGTGGTGGGACCGGAAGGACGTTCTCGCGGAACGCCTTCGGGAGATCGGCGTGGATCCGGAACATACGCCGATCCGCCGGTTCATCGCACTGGTCAGTGAATTGCTCGGGTTTCCCCGCCATCTCTCCCAGCACGTGGGTGGATTTGTTATCTCGCGAGGACCACTCTCGCAGCTGGTACCGGTGGAAAACGCCGCCATGCCGGACCGCACGGTCATCCAGTGGGACAAGGATGATCTCGAATCCCTCGGACTGCTCAAGGTGGATGTACTCGCCCTCGGGATGTTGACTGCAATCCGCAAATGCATCGATGCGGTGAATCTCTTTCGTGGCAGCCAGATCGGGTTTGGTGAGCGCCCGCTGAGTGTGGCCAACATTCCCGCTGAAGACCCGGAGACTTACCGCATGTTGCAGCGTGGCGATAGCATCGGTGTATTCCAGGTGGAATCCCGCGCGCAGATCGCGATGTTGCCGCGCCTCAAGCCACGGCACTTCTACGATCTCGTCATCGAAGTGGCGATCGTGCGGCCTGGCCCGATCCAGGGTGACATGGTGCACCCTTACCTGAGACGCCGGCAGGGACTTGAACCGGTGCACTACTCCAATGATGACGTTCGACGTGTGCTCGAACGCACTCTCGGCATTCCGATCTTCCAAGAGCAGGTCATCGAACTGGCCATGGTGGCGGCAGGATTCACTGCGGGTGAAGCGGATCAGTTGCGTCGTGCCATGACAGCCTGGAAACACCGCGGCGGACTTGGGCATTTTGAAGCCAAACTCATCAATGGCATGTTGGACCGCGGACATGACCAGGACTTCGCCGAGCGGGTCTTCAAACAGATCCAGGGATTTGGCGAATACGGTTTCCCGGAATCCCATGCGGCCAGTTTTGCGTTGCTGGTCTACCTCTCCTCCTGGCTCAAACGGCATGAGCCTGCGGGGTTCTACGCGGGCCTTCTCAACAGCCTGCCCATGGGGTTCTATTCACCCTCACAGCTCATCCAGGACGCGCGCCGTCACCATATCGAAGTGCGCCCCGTGGATGTGACCATCAGCCAGTGGGATCACACCCTCGAACATCGTGCCGGTCAGCAGGTTGAGGAGCGGGCCGCAACACGTACGCAGGGCGCCCTGCGACTGGGTTTGCGTCTCGTCAAAGGGCTGTCTGCAGAGAGCGTGCAGCGGCTTGTCACTGCCCGCAACGATGCGCCCTTTGCTGACGCCACCGATCTGGCGCAAAGGTCCCGGCTCAATCGCCAGGACATGGAGTTTCTGGCCCGCGCCGGAGCACTGGCATCACTCTCCGGACACCGGTATCAGGCCCACTGGGATGTGGCCGCCATCGATGAACCCATGCCGCTGCAGCAGGTGGCTGAAGAAAGAAACGCCTATGTCACGGAAGTCAGTCTGCCTGCGCCTGCGGAAGCCGATGAGATCGTGCACGACTATCGTTACCTCAGCCTGTCCCTGCGCTCGCATCCATTGCTGCTGTTGCGCGGTCACCCGGAACTCGCCCGCTCAAGACGCGCTGCGGATCTGACCGCCTTCCGCCATGGGCAACTCGTGCAGATCAGCGGCCTCGTGACCGGACGTCAGCGGCCCGGAACCGCATCCGGTGTTCTTTTTGTGACCCTGGAAGATGAAACCGGTAACAGCAACATCGTCGTCTGGCGTACGTTGCAGGAGCGGTTTCGCACCGCGTTGCTCGGCGGCCAGCTGCTCACGATCAAAGGCACCGTGGAACGTGAAGGTGAGGTGATCCATGTCGTGGCCGGGTTTGTCATCGACCACACCGGCCTTATCAATACGCTGCTCGCTGACAGCGAAGTGAATTCCGCATTCCGCTCACGGGATTTTCGCTGACGCGTGTCACCGAAGACTCTCGCCGCCGCAGACGGACAAACGGAACCGTTGAACGATCAGTGTCCGTTCGAGTCGCTGAACCCGCGCCCTTCAGCAATGGCGTGCTGCAGGTCTTCAAGCATCAGGCGCCGTCCTTCACTGCCAGGCCAATGGCCGGTCATGTTCAGCGGACCACCTTTGTGCCGCCGTCCTTCGAGGGGTGCGCGTATATTCAGCCCCGCCTCCCCCGGTGGCTTTCCGGATTCCACTCCTCGCACGACCTGCCATCCGTACTGCGCAAGCGCCTTGGCTTCTGCAAAAACCAGCGGGGGCGGATGCGTCGGGAGGGACGGTGTGACCCGCCAGGGAGCACCTGCGAAGACGGCCTGTTCTTCCAGCGACTTGAGTGTAGCCGAGCGAGCGATGCGGAGCTGGCAGCGCCGCTTGATCGCCGATACTCTGCGCGGCTGCGCTTTCAATTGCTCTGATCACATTGCTCGCCAGCCACCGGGCATCCGGAAAGCCGGGTTCGGATATACTCCCGTTGAATCACAAGGATCCCTGAATGCATCAGTTGACCGATCTCGGCCGGGTCAGGCTCGCGATCATTGGACTCGGTTATGTGGGCCTGCCACTGGCAGTCGAATTCGGTT
This sequence comes from Gammaproteobacteria bacterium, assembly GCA_016874135.1. Classification (GTDB taxonomy): domain Bacteria; phylum Pseudomonadota; class Gammaproteobacteria; order Pseudomonadales; family Azotimanducaceae; genus SYFY01. Next base: position 25,681 of record VGVE01000023.1, read on the forward strand.
CCCGCCTGCCTACCATCGGTTTTGATATCTCGGCCCGCCGCGTCGAAGAACTGCGGCGCGGTCGTGACCACACCCTGGAGGTCACAACCGAGGAGTTAAAGAAAGCAAATAGGCTGTCGTTTACCACGGAAGTGGAGGCGATCGCTGACTGCAACGTCTTCATCGTCACGGTACCGACACCGATTGACCAGTATCGCCGACCGGATCTTGGCCCCCTCCTTGCCGCCAGCAAGACAATCGGCGTCGTGCTGAAGCGTGGTGATGTGGTGGTTTACGAGTCCACGGTGTATCCCGGCGCGACCCAAGAAGACTGCGTGCCTGTGCTCGAACAGGTTTCCGGGCTCACGATCAACGAGGATTTCTGGGCAGGCTACAGTCCGGAGCGCATTAACCCGGGCGACAAGACGCATCGCCTCCCCAACATCCGCAAGGTGACCTCGGGCTCAACACCCCAAGCGGCAGATTTCGTCGACCGTCTGTACAACCTCATCATCACCGCCGGCACGCACAAGGCGCCTGCAATCCGGGTCGCCGAAGCTGCCAAGGTAATCGAGAACACCCAGCGCGATCTCAACATCGCACTGATCAACGAACTGGCAATGATCTTTGAACGCATGAACATCGACACGGAGGATGTTCTCGCGGCGGCACGCACCAAGTGGAACTTTCTCGATTTCCGCCCCGGCCTGGTCGGTGGCCACTGTATCGGTGTCGATCCGTACTACCTGACGCACAAGGCACAGGCGCTGGGCATCCACCCCGAAGTGATCCTGTCAGGGCGCCGCATCAATGACGGACTTGGCGAACACATTGCAGACCGGGTTGTTAAGCTGATGACCCAACACGGCATCAACTTGGTCGGCAGCCGGGTGCTCGTGCTTGGAATCGCTTTCAAGGAGAACTGCCCGGACATCCGCAACACCCGGGTCGTCGATCTGGTTCGAGGTCTGCAGCGTTATCGACTGCAAGTCGACGTGGTCGATCCCTGGGTCGATCCGGAGGAGGTGCGTCATGAGTACGACCTCGAACTCTCTGCAACCGCCGCGAAAAATACCTATGACGCCATCGTGCTGGCTGTCGGCCATGAACAGTTCAAATCCCTGGGTGGAAAGGTGCGGGAGCTAGGTCGAGATGACTGTGTCATCTTTGACGTGAAACACGTGCTGCCACGCGAGATCGTGACCGCGCGCCTTTGAAGGCGACCCGGCAGCTGATGTGAAAATTCTGGTTACCGGCGCCGCAGGTTTCATCGGCAGTGCAACGGCTCACGCACTGCTTGATCGCGGCGATCAAGTCATCGGTATCGATAATCTGAATCCATACTACGATGTCACGCTCAAGGAGGCGCGCCTCGCTCGCCTCACCAACAGATCAAGCTTTGTCTTTCACCGGATCGATATCGGTGACGCGAAGGCGATGCACGATCTGATCAAGGTGGAAAGGCCACAGCGGTTTGTACACCTCGCCGCTCAAGCGGGGGTGCGCTACTCCCTCGAAAACCCCCAATCCTATGTCGATGCCAACATCACTGGATTCCTGAACGTTCTCGAGTGCGCGCGTCACCACAGCTGCGAACACCTCGTATTTGCATCGTCGAGTTCTGTGTACGGCAACAATCGCAACATGCCGTTTACCGAACACAACGGGGTTGATCACCCGACGAGCCTTTACGCCGCCACAAAAAAGAGCAATGAGCTGATGGCCCACACCTACGCTCATCTTTTTGGTGTGCCGTGTACGGGACTACGTTTCTTTACCGTGTACGGACCATGGGGCCGACCGGACATGGCGCTCTTTCTCTTCACCCGCAAACTGCTCGCGGGCGAAGCGATCGATGTGTTCAACCATGGTCGCCACACGCGGGACTTCACCTACGTCGACGACATCGTCGAAGGCGTGATCCGCATTCTCGACAAACCTGCGACAGCGGATCCGGCCTGGAGCGGCGAGCACCCGCACCGTGCCACGTCATCCGCGCCTTGGCGGATCTACAACATCGGCAGCAACCATCCGGTGCAGCTCGCTGAGTACATTCGCCTGCTTGAAAAAGTACTGGGTGTATCAGCGAAGATGAATCTGCTGCCGATGCAACCGGGCGACGTACCGGACACCTTCGCCAGCGTCGAAGGGCTTGTTGATGCGGTTGGCTATAGACCCTCTACACCGACGGAAACCGGCATCCGCAGGTTCGTTGAGTGGTATCTCGACTTTTATCGGGTAACGAAGCCTGGCGTCACCCGCTGAACCCGAGTCGTTCGGCGACACCCAGCCAGCAGCAGGAGTATCAAGGATGAATGAACCAGTGAAGCCGACCATCCTGGTGACAGGTGGAGCGGGTTACATCGGCAGCCACATGTGTGTCGAATTGCTCCAGGCGGGTTACGACGTGATCGTGCTCGACAACCTTTCCAATAGCAGTCCTGCATCCATCCGGGCAGTTGAGACCATCACGCAGCGATCCCTCCACTTCATCGAGGGAGATATCCGCAATCGTGAGCAGCTTGACCGGTTGTTCGCCGAACACCGGATCGATGCGGTGATTCACTTCGCCGGTCTGAAGGCCGTCGGCGAATCGCTTGCACAGCCTCTCAAGTACTACGATAACAACGTCCACGGCACGCTGAGTCTCATCGAGGCCATGCATGGCGCCGATGTAAAGACACTCGTGTTTTCTTCATCAGCAACGGTTTATGGCATGCCCGAAACCATACCGATTCCATAGAGCTCACCGACGGGCGCCATCAACCCCTACGGCCAGACCAAACTAATGGTCGAACACATTCTCCAGGATCTGCACCGGTCAGACCCATCATGGAGAAGTTCGATTCTGCGTTACCTCAACCCGGTGGGTACTCATGCCAGCGGCGAGATTGGTGAAGACCCGCGCGACATTCCCAACAACCTGATGCCCTATGTGGATCAGGTTGCCGTCGGACGGCTGGCCAAGCTGCGGATCTTTGGCAATGACTACGACACACCGGATGGCACAGGTGTGCGGGACTACATTCATGTGGTCGATCTCGTACGAGGCCACCTCGCAGCGCTCAACTACCTTGCGAAAGGACCGCGGCTCGCCATCCACAATCTCGGCTCCGGTACCGGCTACTCGGTGCTCGACATGCTGTGGGCATTTGAATCCGCCAGCGGCCGCACAATTCCCTATGAGATCACCGAGCGACGCCCCGGTGATGCCGCCACTAGTTACTCCAATCCGGCGCTCGCGCGCGACGAACTCGGCTGGCAGGCGGAATACGACCTCGAGGCCATGTGCCGCGACGTCTGGCGCTGGCAAGGCAAACATCCGAGGGCTTCACTGAGTAAGATGATCGGGCCCCATTTGGCCGGATGATCGGCCAGCCAGGTGGCAAGCTCACGCCCCACAGCTGACCTCATGTACCATTCGCGGCCTTCGGAGGGGTGGTTGAGCGGTTGAAAACACCGGTCTTGAAAACCGGCACAGGCTAAACCCTGTCGTGGGTTCGAATCCCACCCCCTCCGCCATCTCACCAGAACGCCCGATTCCCTGTGATGATGTGCCCATGAATTTCACTCTCATCGTTCACAGCACACCAGACGCCGGTGGTGGCGCGCACTCCGCTCTTCGATTCGCTGAGGCGGCGCACCGGAACGGACACCATCTGCAGCAGGTTTTTTTCTACCATGACGGAGTGATGAACGCTCTGGCAAGCCGCGTCAGCCCACAGGATGAATCCGAACTCCTGACTGCATGGCAATCGCTCGCAGCCTCCACTGGCGTACAGCTCGCCGTATGCATCGCCGCTGCCTCACGCAGAGGCGTTCTCGATGTGGGTGAGGCTGAGCGGCTGGAGCGATTCGCGACACTTGCTCCCCCGTTTGAACTCGCTGGGCTCGGACAGCTTATCGAAGCTGTCATGGACGGCGGTCCCTGCATCACGTTTGTGGATTGAACCCGGAATACCCTTATGAAAAACCGGTCGATCCTCCTGATGCTGCGCACATCCCCTTACCGCGGGGTGCGCTTCGGCGAGGCACTGGATGCCCTGCTCGTCGCGGCTGCCTTTGAGCAACGCTGCACGGTGCTCTTGCTCGATGATGCCGTCTTTGCCCTGCTCCCGGATCAGCACGGCGATGTACTTGGACGAAGAACCGCAGCGAAGCTGCTGAACGCTCTGCCGGATTACGAAGTCGAGCGGATCTGTGTCTGCGAAGAGAGTTTGGCTCAGCGCGGTCTTATTAACTTCGTGGACACGCTTTCAGCTACCCGGCTGACCCCGGCGCAGCAGACAGCCCTTATCGCGGCGCACGACATCGTGTGGAACGACTGATGCCTGCGCTGCACCTCATCTTCAGCAGTGCGGGCCTTAAGTCCTGTCTCCTGCGATCCAATCCAAACGACGTCCTTCTGCTGCTGCAGGACGGTGTCCATGCGAAGGCTCCCGAAGGGGCATCAGTGCTCCGCGAACATGCCGTGGCGCGTGGTATCGAGAGCCAGTTCCTCGCCTCGCAGTTTGTCGACTGGGACGACATGGTCCGACTTACAGCGTCATGTTCACCAGTGGTTTCCTGGCCATGAACAAGCCTGCCGTGGACCGTGATGGTCATCTGCGGGATCTGAATCAGTGGACGCCTGAAGTCGCATCCAGACTCGCGGCGGATGCGGGTGTAAACCTGTCAGACGAACACTGGGCAGTTATCAACGTGGTCAGGGACTTCTACCAGAGAACCCAGGTATCACCAGCCATGCGGCCACTGGTCAAGATGGTGCGGAAGCAGGTTGGTGTAGAGACGGGCAACAGCGTACGACTGCACGAACTGTTCCCTGAGAGCCCGGCTCGTGTCATTGCCCGGATTGCGGGGCTGCCACGTCCGAAGAACTGCCTTTAACCTTCTGACGATACGCCACCACTTCACCCACGATGACCGTACTCGGTCCGAAAATGCCATGCGCTTGGGCCATGGCTGCAAGAGTCCCCAGGGTACCCTCGACGATCCTTTGATTCGAAAGCGTGGCATTCTCGACGAGTGCCGCGGGTGTTTCACCGGCAAGGCCGTGGCTCATCAAACGCTCGCAAATGTCCGACAGATTGAAGAGCCCCATGTAGAACACCAGCGTTTGCCCTGGTTTCGCAAAATCCGCCCAGTCGATGTCTATCGATCCCCGTGCACGATGACCGGTTACGAAGCGCACGCTTTGCGACAGGTTGCGCCAAGTCAGCGGTATGCCTGCATAACTCGCCGCACCCAGCGCCGCGGTAACTCCGGGAACCACAATGCACTCGATGCCTTCATCGGCGAGCGACGCAATTTCCTCTCCGCCTCTGCCGAAAATGAACGGATCCCCGCCTTTCAGCCGGACCACGTTCCGCCCCACGCGGGCTTCAAGCAGCAGCCGGTGATGAATGTCCTCCTGACGAGTGCTTTCCAGCGCCCGCTTCTTGCCGACATAAACCTGGTCCGCATCGCGTCTTGCATAGTCGAGTATCGAGCGGTTCACCAGGTTGTCGTACATGACCACATCAGCGGACTGCAGCAACTGCAACGCCCGCAGGGTGATGAGCTCAGGATCTCCAGGCCCCGCACCGACAATGGCCACCCACCCTTTCCGCGACCTGGCTGAAGTGCCATCGTCCGTTTCCGCTGACAACGCGGCGTACGTGGATTCGAGCGTGTTCGGCGGCGCGGAAACCAATGCTTCCCATTGCGCTCGGGAGAAGCTTCGACCTTTGCGTTTGAGCTCTTCGCGCTTGGTGCCGATGAACCGCGCAACTACGCCGATCTGTTTCGGTAACCAGGCTTCAAGGCGCGCGCGCAGCAGCCTCGTCAGTGTTGGCGACTGACCACTACTCGATATCGCGACCACAACAGGGCTGCGGTCGACAATGCCCGGAAAGATCACACTCGAAAGCTCCCCATCATCGACCACGTTGACCGGAATCCGCGCCGCGTTGGCTTCGAGGCTCACCGTCTGGTTGACTGCTCCATCACTCGTGGCGGCAATGACGAGCACTGCAAGACTCAAATCTCCGGCGATGTACCGGCGCGGGACATGTTCAATCCTGTTTTGCTGGTGAGCTTCGCGGAGTTCGTCGCATAACTCAGGAGCGATAACCCGGACACGTGCGCCGGATTCGAGCAGCAGTCTGACCTTGCGCGCCGCAACGTGACCGCCACCAATCACCACACATAAAGAACCGGTGAGTCGATGGAAAAGCGGCAGATAATCCAAGGATCAGTGTGACGCGAGTTCGATTCGCGTCACGCCTCCCATGTAGGGCCGGAGCACATCCGGCACCGCAATCGCCCCTTCACCATCCTGATAGTTCTCAAGTACTGCCACCAGGGTTCGTCCGACCGCCAGCGCACTGCCGTTCAGGGTATGAACCAGGTCCGGCTTGTTGGTTTCCGGGTTGCGGTAGCGCGCCTGCATCCGCCGCGCCTGGAAGTCCAGAAAGTTGGAGATGGACGAAATCTCCCGGTACTTACCCTGTCCGGGCAGCCAAACCTCGAGATCAATGGTGCGGGCAGAAGCAAAGCCCAGATCACCGGCGCACAACGCCATGGACCGGAACGGCAGTTCGAGCTTTTTCAGGATGGTCTCGGCATTGACGACGATTTCATCCAGCGCATCCCACGACTTCGACGGATGCACGATCTGCACCAGCTCGACCTTGTCAAACTGGTGCTGACGGATCATGCCGCGGGTGTCCTTGCCATAAGAGCCGGCTTCGCTGCGAAAACAGGGTGAATGGCAAACGTGGCGGATCGGCAATTCTTCTGCGGCGAGAATCCGGTCGCGGTAAAGATTGGTCACCGGAACTTCGGCTGTGGGGATCAGGTAGCTTTCTTCCGTCGTGCCGACCGCAAACAGATCTTCCTTCATTTTTGGCAACTGTCCGGTCCCGCGCAGCGAATCCGCATTCACGATGTAGGGCACCCAGACTTCCTGATAGCCATGCGCTTCCGTGTGCGTGTCCAGCATGAACTGCGCGATAGCCCGATGCAGACGCGCGGTCAGTCCCTTAAGCACCACATAACGCGCGCCGGAGATTTTCGAAGCCGCTTCGAAATCCAGCGCACTCCTGGCACCCAGGTCTACATGGTCGCGGGGTTCGAAATTGAAAGCTTGTACCGTACCGATCCGGCGCAGTTCGACATTGGCGTTTTCATCACGCCCTTCGGGAACCCGCGCATCCGGGAGGTTGGGCAATGTCAGCAGCAACGCATCCAGCTCTACCTGCATCGCCGCAAATGATCCTTTGGCCTGCTCGAGTTTTTCGCCCAGGCCGGCAACCGACGCCATCAGCGGCGACACATCTTCACCCCGGGATTTAGCCTGCCCGATCGACTTCGAAACGCGGTTGCGTTCGTTCTGCAGTGATTCCATATCGACCTGCACGCGGCGCCGACGCTCTTCAAGCGCATTGAATGCCTGCACGTCGAATGCATAGCCGCGACGCTGCAGGGTGGCCGCAATCGCTTCTGGGTCCTGGCGCAAAAGGCGTACGTCAAGCATGGGAGTTCTGTTATCTCTTGAGTTTTCCGGTGGGTGGCATTGAGGCGGAGTCCCGGCGAAACGGCGCGCATGATACACGCAGCGTCCGCAGATCAGGAGCCGAGCCGCAATCCCAGCCAGGCTGCAACGATACATCCAACAGCGGTTCCGACAGCATAGACCAGTCCTAGAAAGAGTCGTCCTTCAGCCAGGAGCTGGACGCTGTCCAGTGCAAACGCCGAATAGGTGGTGAAGCCCCCGAGCACACCTGTCACCAGGAAGTGTTTGCCAAAGGACTCGTACCACTCACTCCCGACCTGAGTGCCTGCCAGCAAGCCGATCAGGAACGAACCCGCAAGGTTTACCAGCATCGTCGACCAGGGGCTTCCGATCGAGGCACTCAAAACCACACCGGTGAGAAATCGAAGACCGGCACCGAGTCCGCCACCACACACGACCAGCAACAATGCAGGCAGTGTTGCCATCATCCGGTCGCTCCACTCGATGTATCCTGATCTCCATCTCGATCCCTGCTCTTCCCCGGAGCACTAACCGAATCGAGCTGCCGCAATCGTTCGAGCCTTGCCCGGATCTTCGCTTCAAGCCCTGCATTCACGGGTTCGTAGTAGCGGGTGCCGCGCAACGCTTCGGGAAAATAGCTCTCGCCCGCAGCATAGTGTTCCGCCTCGTCGTGGGCGTAACGATACCCTTGGCCATATCCCATACCCTTCATCATCGCAGTGGGCGCATTGCGCAAATGCATCGGTACGTCGTGCGCGGGTAAACTGCGCACATGTTCCATCGCCCGATTGAAGGCTACATAGGTGGCATTGCTCTTGGGTACAGACGCGAGATAGACCACCGCCTGGGCGATAGCGAGCTCGCCCTCCGGCGATCCAAGGCGGTTGTATGTGTCGAAGGCAGCCACTGCGATTTGTAATCCCCGGGGATCGGCATTGCCGATGTCTTCACTGGCCATGCGTACAACACGCCGCGCGATATAGAGCGGATCGCAGCCACCATCGAGCATGCGGCAGAGCCAATACAGCGACGCATCCGGATCACTGCCGCGCACACTCTTGTGCAGCGCGGAGATCTGTTCGTAAAAAATGTCGCCGCCTTTGTCGAAACGCCGCAGTCGTTCACCAGACGCCGCCTGTACGGCATCTGAGCTGATCTGCGGCTCGCCAGCGGAAAACTGCGCGGCGATCTCCAGCAGGTTGAGCAAACGCCGCGCATCACCATCGGCAAGCTCACACAGCAGGCTGCGTGCGTCCGGTGCAATACGAGTAACGAGAAGTGCCGCACCACGATCCAGCACCGCATCGAGGTCATCGCGCCCCAATGACTTGAGCACCAGCACCCTGGCCCGCGACAACAAGGCAGAGTTCACTTCGAAGGACGGATTTTCTGTCGTAGCACCGATGAAGGTGACGGTGCCATTCTCAACGTGCGGCAGAAACGCATCCTGCTGCGCCTTGTTGAAGCGGTGGACCTCATCCACGAACAGCACGGTTTTTTCCCCGCCATTCAAACGTGCGCAGGCTTCTTCCACAGCGGCGCGAACGTCTTTGACTCCTGAGAGCACAGCGGAGAGTGTGATCAGGTGCAGCCCACAATGTGCAGCAAGCAGTCGAGCCAATGTGGTCTTGCCCGTACCGGGCGGCCCCCACAGGATCATCGACGTGAGAGTACGGGACCGGAGCGTACCGGCTAAAGCGCCTTGTGGCCCGAGTAACTGACCTTGGCCAACAAAGTCCTCAATGCGCCCTGGGCGCAGTCGGTCGGCCAGTGGGCGTGACGCGGTTAGGCCTGAATCGCTCAACCCTGGATCACTTCCGTTCCAGGAGGCACGTCGAGCAGCCAGGGATTCCCTTTCCAGGGCTCATGGTTCCCCGCGTCCTTCGAAGCCTTGAACTGCAGGCGCAACCGCCCGCCGGACTCATCAGTGACATCGAGCCGATCGAGTGTCCGCCCTTTCAGCCAGATCTCGACCCGTTGTGCTTTGGAATCGGGTTTGCGCGGTGCGAGCATGTAGTAGTCCGCACCTTTATCCGAGTCGTGTGTCAGTACATCAAACTCATCACGAATCCGGCCGTCCGTGCGACTCAGGATGCCAAGAGGTGTGCCTTGCAGCGCCTCGGAGAGGGAACTTTCGGTGACCTGTTCGAGATCGGGATCGTAGACCTTGAGCCAGTCACCATTCGAAACGATCACCTGGGGATAAGGATCGTCGACCATCCAGCGAAACTTCGGCCGCTCCATGAGGAATCGGCCGGTCGCGAACTCGACGAGTTCACCCTCTGCGCCGTGGACGTATTGTTCGAAGTCGAGGTCGAGGCGATCAAAGGCGGCAAGTACAGCTTCGATCCGATCCAGCGCTTTCGCATCCGCGAAGGCCGTGGAGAAAGGCAGCAGCGGGATCGCAACAAACAGCCAGCGAACAAAAAGACGCAAGGTAGCACTCCACCGTGAAAGCACTGGGTGATCATCGATCGAAGACCAGACCAGCTGTGCCATTGCAGCACAGCGCAGCTGGCGCCGTGCTGAACAGGATGTTACTCCCGTTTGGGGACGATCACTTCACGGCCGCCATTGGAGTTCTGCGCGGTGACCACACCGGCCATCTCCATTGCCTCGATGAGACGCGCGGCACGGTTGTAGCCGATCCGCAGCTTGCGCTGCACGGAAGAAATGGAAGCCCGGCGAGTCTCGAGCACGAACTGTACCGCTTCGTCGTAGAGCGGATCTTCCTGTTCAGCATCGTCCCCTTCGCCGCCTTCCAGTGAGGTGAAGCCATCATCCTCACCGCCCGAAAGGACCTCGGGGTCATAGTCCGGCTCACCCCGTTCTTTCCAGTCGCTCGCCACCCGGTGCACCTCTTCATCGGAAACGAAGGCGCCATGAACCCGTTGTGGCAACGCCGTACCCGGTGGCAGATACAGCATGTCGCCATGACCGAGCAGCTGCTCCGCCCCACCCTGATCGAGGATCGTGCGCGAGTCGATCTTTGATGAAACCTGGAAGCTGATGCGTGTGGGAATGTTGGCTTTGATGAGACCAGTGATCACGTCCACGGAAGGACGCTGCGTCGCCAGAATCAGGTGGATGCCTGCTGCTCGCGCTTTCTGGGCAATCCGCGCGATCAGTTGTTCGACCTTCTTGCCGACAATCATCATCATGTCGGCGAACTCATCGATGACGACGACAATGAACGGCAGCGGCTCGAGGAATCGTGGCTCACCGTTCTCGTCTTCCGGCGTCACCGGGTTGCGCAGTGGTTCCCGCTTGCGGATCGCCTCCCGCACAACCTTGTTGTAGCCGCCAAGGTTACGTACCCCAAGGCTCGCCATGAGGCGGTAACGACGTTCCATCTCACCCACACACCAGTTCAGGGCGGACGCGGCGTCTCTCATGTCGGTGATGACGTTGGTCAAGAGATGCGGAATACCTTCGTACACCGAAAGTTCCAGCATCTTCGGATCGACGAGGATCAAACGCACATCATCGGGTGTGGACTTGTAGAGGATGCTGAGCAGCATCGCATTGACCCCGACGGATTTGCCGGAGCCTGTTGTGCCAGCGACAAGAAGGTGCGGCATCCGCCCGATATCCGCGACGATGGGTGCGCCGGCGATGTCTTTGCCAAGTGCCAGGGTCAACGGTGACTTGGCTTCCTGGAATACTTCGGATGCGAGCAGTTCCCGCAGCCGAACCGTTTCCCGCACCTCATTCGGGATCTCGATACCTACCACCGACTTGCCGGGGATGACCTCCACAATCCGCACACTGATCACGGCGAGAGATCGCGCCAGGTCTTTCGCAAGCGCCGAGATCTTCTGAACTTTTACACCGGGCGCGGGCTGCAGTTCGAATCGGGTCACGACCGGTCCGGGCATCACTGATTCGACGCGCGCATCCACGTTGAAATCTTTGAGTTTGAGCTCGAGCAACCGCGACATCGCCTCCAGCGACTGATCGGAATAACCCCGCTCTTCGTCTTCGTCACGGGCATCAAGCAGATCGAGATCCGGCATTGTTGAATCACCGGACTGGAAGAGGCGGCGTTGTTCGGCTTTGCGTCGTAGCGGCGGTGCGGGCGGCCGAATCACGGGTGGCCGACGTATCGAAACTTCACTCGCACCAGTTTCGTCCTCGTCTGCTGATTCGTCGTCTTCTTCGACTTCGTCGATGACCGCTTCCGCTTCCTCTTCCAGATCATCAGTCGTCGGATCCACCGGCGCCTTGCGCGGATTGCGTTTGCTGCGACGCAACGGCGCTTCTGCAACCGGAGCCGCACCGTCACGGCGTAGGTGTATCCAGAGGTTCTGCAGGCCGGCACCAACGACCTCGAGCAGGTGACCCACCCGCTCCGCTACGGCCGCCCAGGAAAAGCCTGCCGCAGCCTGAGCACCGATCAACACGAGGGAAATCATGAGCA
>VGVE01000024.1 GCA_016874135.1 Gammaproteobacteria bacterium
GATCAGTTTTGGCCAGTGCATCGAAATATCGAATCCGGTCAGTCCGAACCGCGAACCGGTCAACGTGAAGTGTTCTAGATTCATCTCAGGCAGCTTGCGATCGAAAAAGATGTCGATTGCGCTGAATGGATTTGATCGCAGCTAGTTGAGCTTCGAGAGTTCCGGCAAGCGGTCGTACAACACACCGTTGCAGAACATCCGGAGGACTTCCTGGGGAATCGTCAGGAGAATCAGACCATCGCTCACCACGAAGCAGTCGCGCGGACCTTCGATGGTGATCTGCGCGTGTTTCAGATCCTTCACTGACAAGTCGATCATTCGGTGGTTTAAGAACCATTCGTATTGAACACCGGATTTTTCAGCGGCCTTGATGATCGCATTCTGCAGGCGTCGGATCAGGTTTTCGTCGAGACTGCCGCGCAGTGCATCCCAGTTGGCCTGGGCGCAAACCGGCAACCACTGACGGAACGTGTCACGCGCAGCGCGCGACGAAATGTCCTCATCCCCTAGGGTAAGTGCGTTGAGGATGAATTCCGTCAATGTCAGTGGAAGTTCCGGATGGTGGTAGTCGCGCGAATGGAGAAAGCCCTCCAGCGTCAGGTCCACCACAAGATTGTCGGATTGAATGACGAGGTCGCAGATCGACAGGACCTGTTTGAAATTCGGTGGTGGCTCGATTTTGAACGGGACGCGCTTGCCGTTTTCAGCGGGTAAAAGATCGAGGTAGACACGGCCCTCGTAGACGTCCGGCGTGCCGATGCCGATCTCCCGCCAGAGGTGGCGCATGTTCGTGTACCACTTCGGAAAGTCGTGGTAGCCGTGGTCGCTCTCGACGCCATCCGGCAGCCGTAGCGACGCATCAAGTTCGCCGCGGGCGTTGTAGATCGGCGGATTGTCGTAGCTGCCAGCCTTGCCACCAAATCTGCCAGTGCTTTCAAAAAGGCGTACGTTGACCTGCCGTTTCACCAGCTCCAGCCCGGCCACCATTCCGGCGAGACCGCCGCCGCCGATTTTGACGGTGTTATGACGTGTCGCGTTCATGCCTGATTGCTCCGACGATTGACCGCAGGAATTGTTGATGCTGTGGGCGGCTACTGCAGTTGTTTCGAGGTCCGGACAACTACGGCGATCTACGTAACGAGTCTTAAGTACATGTTATGTAAGAGTAAAATGTCGGGGATGCGGAGTTTTCGAATACTTCGCCTCGGTTTCCCGAGTCGGTCATATTGCGGGCACGCATGGAGTTGCGTAGGGGCGGGACACGGAAGTCCTTGCTGACCCGCCCTTCTGTCGTAGTTTCGACGCTGAGATGGAATTCTCTCCGCGAAGAGGAAGATGGGCGAGGAGTAATCCTCGCCCTTTTTCTTTGATTCGCGTTGTTCTCGGATCCGCCTCCCATATCCCTTGAGTCGCACTCACCTACACCCATCACCGACCCCCATTTTTGGTGGCGCCAGAGACAGCCTTGGTGGCTGCGGCTAACCTAAGGGGTCCGACGTGAGGGCGGTTCCCGGTGTACCAACACGCAAGATTTGAGGTGGTTGCAAACTACGTTCCGGCGGGCGATCAGCCTGCTGCGATCGAGAGCCTTGTCGAAGGTATTGACTCGGGTCTCTCTCACCAGACGCTGCTCGGTGTAACCGGTTCTGGCAAGACCTTCGCAATCGCCAATGTCATCGAGCGGGTACAGCGGCCGACGATTGTGCTCGCGCCCAACAAGACTCTAGCGGCTCAGCTGTACGGTGAGTTCAAGACTTTTTTTCCGCGCAACTCCGTCGAGTACTTCGTGTCGTACTACGACTACTACCAGCCCGAAGCCTACGTTCCGTCTTCGGATACCTACATCGAGAAAGATGCCTCCATTAATGCCCACATTGAACAGATGCGCCTTTCCGCAACCAAGGCACTTCTGGAGCGACACGACGCCATCATCGTCGCCTCGGTGTCTGCGATTTATGGGTTGGGTGATCCACAGAGCTATCTGCGCATGGTCGTGCATCTGGATCGAGGCGACCGGGTGGAGCAGCGGACGCTGCTGCGCCGGTTGGCGGAACTGCAGTACACGCGAAACGACATGGCATTCGGGCGCGGAACTTACCGGGTTCGTGGCGATGTGGTTGACATCTTTCCGGCGGAGTCTGAAAAGGAAGCCATCCGCGTGGAGATGTTTGATGAGGAGATCGAAAACCTCTCGGTATTCGACCCGCTGACCGGAGAGGTTCTGCGACGTGTTCCGCGCTACACCGTATTTCCCAAGACGCATTACGTCACACCCCGTGAGCGCATCCTCGCTGTACTCGATGAAATCCGCGAGGAACTGCGTGAACGCCTCGAGGTACTGCGCGGCAAGGACAAACTGGTGGAAGCTCAGCGTCTTGAACAACGCACCCGTTTCGATCTCGAGATGATCAAGGAGCTCGGCTACTGCTCCGGAATCGAAAACTATTCACGGTATCTCTCCGGACGAGCGCCAGGTGAACCTCCACCGACGCTCTTCGACTATCTGCCGAAAGATGCCCTCATGATCATCGACGAGTCCCATGTCACCGTGCCGCAGGTAGGAGCGATGTACAAAGGTGACCGATCACGCAAGGAAACGCTGGTCGAATACGGTTTCCGGCTGCCGTCGGCGCTCGACAACCGGCCACTCCGGTTTGACGAGTGGGAAGCGCTGGCACCGCAGACGATCTTCGTCAGCGCCACCCCTGGGCCGTATGAGGGCCGCAATGCAGGCCAGGTGGTTGAGCAAGTAGTGAGGCCAACAGGGCTCGTGGATCCCGAAGTGATCATTCGGCCGGCGACTTCGCAGGTCGCCGACTTGCTCGGTGAAATCCGCAGCACGGTTGCGATCGGTGACCGTGTATTGGTCACCACTCTGACCAAAAGGATGGCCGAGGACCTGACGGACTTCCTCGATGACCATGGGGTCCGGGTTCGTTACCTGCACTCCGATATCGAAACCGTCGAGAGAATGGAGATCATCCGCGACCTGCGGCGGGGTGAGTTCGACGTACTGGTAGGGATCAACCTTCTGCGTGAGGGGCTCGATATGCCGGAGGTTTCCCTGGTCGCGATTCTTGACGCGGACAAGGAAGGCTTCCTGCGCGCCGAAGGTTCATTGATTCAGACCATTGGCCGCGCCGCACGCAATGTGCGCGGGCGGGCGATCCTCTATGCGGATCAGATGACCGGTTCCATGCAGCGCGCTATCGCCGAGACAGACCGTCGCCGTTCCAAACAGATCGCCCACAACGAGGCCCATGGCATCGTGCCGAGATCCGTCCGCAAAGAGATCGCAGATGTCATGGAAGGAGCTCGGACTCCGGCCCCGGGGGCAAGCAGGGGCAAGTCATCAACGCCGCTCGCCAAGGGGCGTAAGGCCGCGGTCGAGCGATTGCCGGATGATCCGGTGGCGCTCGGCAGGCTCATCACCAAACTTGAGCAGGACATGCTCGAACATGCCCGCAACCTCGAGTTTGAGGAAGCCGCGGCGCTCCGGGATCGGATCGCTCAAATCCGCCAGGAGCGGCTGTTGTCCTGACGGCTGAATTCAGGGGTGATCCGATCCCATCCGAACGGGGGCGTTACTTCGGCCAGTAACGTGCGCGGACTTCCTTGCGTTGTACCTTGCCTGCATCCGAACGCGGGATGGCATCCACGAAGGCGATGGTGCGCGGGCATTTGAAATCGGCCAAACGGTCTTTCGCCCAAATGATCAGGTCTTCCGCTAGCTCTACTGAGGCGGTCTGACCGGCCTTCAGGCAAACCACCGACTTCACCTCTTCACCCCACTCGTCGTTGGGCACACCGACAGTGCACACATCCTGCACCGCGGGGTGTTTCAACAGTTCGTTGTCTACTTCGACGGGATAGATGTTCACCCCGCCGGCAATAATCAGCTCCGCAGTGCGTCCGGTGAGAAAGAGATAGCCGTCGGTGTCGAAATAACCCATATCACCGAGAGTGAAGTAGTCACCTCGATAGGAGCGTCCGGTTTTCTCCGCGTCCTTGTAGTATTCGAAGCGGCCTTTGTCGGGCGCCTTCATGTAGATCGTACCGATGGTTCCAGGTGGCACAGCGTTGCCATCGTCATCGAGGATACGGTTGTCAAAGCCCGGTCCGGGTTTACCCACGGTGCCCGGCTTCTGCAGCCATTCTTCACTGCCGACCAGGAACCCGCCGCCACCTTCCGTGGCTGCGTAATATTCCCAGATGATAGGCCCCAACCAATCGATCATGGCGCGTTTGACGTGTACGGGACAGGGCGCTGCGCCATGAATGACGCGGCGCAGGGAAGACAGGTCATATCTTTGGCGGGTTTCTTCCGGCAGCTGCAGCAGCCGGTGGAACATGGTAGCCACCATGTGGGTGTGCGTAATCCGATGGGTGCTGATCAAACGTAGTGTTTCTTCTGCGTCCCACTTGTCCATCATCACGATCGACGCGCCTGATGAGAGCGGCGTGACGATGTCGATCTGCAGCGGCGCGGCGTGATAACCCGGACCGGTCACCAAGGCGCAATCGTCCCCTGGCAGGTAACCGGACACGGTGCCGGGACCTTGTGGTGCGTCGGCAATACGTCCCTTGCGGTAGACCCCTTTCGGTCGTCCGGTGGTACCTGAGGTGTACAACATCCGGCCGCCGAGCTGTGGATCAGGAATGTCCTCACCGCTGAATCCGGTGATGGCGGCGGAATAGTCATCGAATCCAGGCAGTTCACCACCGAAACAGAGGGCCAGGCGTACACCCGGTGCGAAGCGCAGTGCTTCCACCGGCGCATCGCCAAGGGATGCGTCAGCGATGAATGCCCGGGCTTCGCAGTTGTCGACGATGTAGCCGATCTCTTCGGCCTTGAGATGGAAGTTGATGGGCGTGAAGCGTAGGCCGGAGCGCCAGGTTGCTGCGAGTGTCTCAACAAACTCGGGCCGATTGCGGCTGATGATCGCTACGGAGTCCCCTGAGTCGAGCCCAGCTTTACGTAATGCCCGTACCAACCGGTTCGCGTTGGCATTGAAAGTCGCCCAGGTTCGGTCGCCAAAGCGGGTAGTGATGGCCGTGCGTGTCGGGTACTTGGCCGCATAAGTGGCCACGAGCATCCCGGTAGCGGTTGCATCTTCTACCATCATCGTTGTCGCCGTCGTCATCGTGTTCTCCTCCTCTGCCTTCGGTATACGGAGAACGCGGCTGTCATTCAAGCGGACAAGGCGGCGCCAGCGCGCCTTTCGGGGCAGGTTGGAAGCGCTTCGCTATGGATCGTGTGCGAGGTGGGAGGCGAGCAGATCATCCGGATCCATGGTGGCTACACAGTTCCTTGAATCAGGATTTATCCAGCTGCAAATAGACACCCGCCGAAAGCCGAGGATAGAGCGACACGGAGTTTTTCTCTCTGCTCACATCGTCACGATCGGGGTCCGTCGTGTATGATCCCGGCCGTTACATTTCCGCAGGCGCGTAGCTCAGTTGGTTAGAGCGCTACCTTGACATGGTAGAGGTCACCGGTTCGAATCCGGTCGTGCCTACCACTTTTTTGTTCCACTCGTTTGTGAACTTCCTCCGGCGCTGGATCGTACAGGCCTCTGTTTCGCTGAGTTCCGTCTCTAAGCGTTCTATCGTACGTTCGACCCGGGAGTGGGGATGACGGTGGTTGGCATGTCCTGTGGCTCAACACCGAGCGTGATCAGAACCTTCGACATGCCGAGAAACAGTCCGATACCCATGGCGAGTTCAGCCTGCTCGGCCGGGGAAAACTCTGCGTCGAGTTCCGTCCGTGCGCTCCCCGGTAGCGAAGAGGGCATGCCAATAAGAGCATCTGTCAATCGGAGCGCGGCTACTTCGCGTACGGGTAATCGGTTCTCATAACCATCACTGATCAGCGCCGCTGCATCTTCAGTCAGCCCCGCCGCACGGGCGGAGTCAAAACGTACGTTACGTCAGTAGCCGCAATCGGTGATACGTGCATTGCGTAGCCGCGTCGTCTCCTTGAGGTCCGGTGGCAACACGCCGCGTTGCCAGTACTCGGCGTACAAATCAAAGAAGGCTGCCGTGGTCTGGCCGATGTAACCGAGGAAGCTGCCGAAGTCCGGGGTGGATGTGGGCGTTGGTGGCTTGAGTCGTGGTGTAGTCGACATGGCCTGTGCTCCGTAATCAGGTTGAAGCAGATGGGGTCAATACCTGCTGCCAGCGACAGCTGACATCAAAGAATGCAACAGCAGTCAGCAGTGCGACAGCGGCTGCCGAACCATAACCGTCTTCCACGGCTTTCACTTCCGCATCGGTGATGGCGTGGTGCTGGAACGGGAACTTCTCGGTGAGTTCGAGTGCCGCGCGCTCATAATGATCGAACTCGGCGAAATTCCCTGTGCGAAGTGCTCCTACCTCGGCATCGGTGAGAAACACATCCGGCGTACGGAGGCGCCACTCCGGATCGCAGCCGTGTATTGCCGCCATACGCAGACGACAGATTTCCAGCACCCGTCGGCTGATTTGCCCCGCTGTCCACAGGGAATCGTAGAAGGTCTGAAAGCGCGTCCACAGCTCCGGTCGTGCAGCGAACAGCGGCTCAAGCAGTGCCGTCTGTGGGCTCGTTTCGGATACGGTCGCTGCGCGGTTGTTCATGACTGATAGGATACACACCAAAGCACCGGGAGGAGTAACCAGTGTCAGATCCGCTGGGGGTTTTCGCGCCAGATCTTTTCAGGGGTCGAACCGTATTGGTGACAGGAGGTGGCCGTGGCATTGGCCGCGAGATTGCTCTGGCCTTTGCCCGTCTGGGCGCTGATTGCATCATCGCCAGCCGCAACCCGGAAAATCTCGGTCCAACCGAGCGCGATATCGTCGCGCTGGGGCGGCGTTGTCTTTCGCGCCCGACCAATATTCGCGATGCTGCCTCCGTGGATGCCCTGGTAAGCGAATCCATCGCCACGTTCGGCAAAGTGGACTTTCTCATCAACAACGCCGGTGGACAGTTTCCGGCACGTCCCCAGGACATCACTGACAACGGCTGGCGCGCAGTCATTGACCTCAATCTCAACGGCACCTGGAACGTCATCAGCCGCGTCGGCAAACACATGCTCGAACGCGGTTTCGGGAGCATCGTCAACATCGTCCACGTCTATTCCTACGCACGTGGTGCACCAGACTTCGCACATTCAGGCGCAGCACGGGCAGGCGTCGTCAACCTCTCCAAGTCGCTCGCCTATCACTGGGCGAGGCACGGCATCACGGTCAATGCGATTGCACCCGGTACGATCTCAACGGCCGGGGTGCGTGAGGAGGAGTTTGCCGCTTCCGACAAACCGGATATCGAAGCGCAGATCGTGCGCGAGATTCCCGCCCAACGACTCGGCGAAGTGGGGGAGACCGCGGCGATGTGTGTGTATCTCTGTTCAGATGCGGCGCGTTACATCAACGGCGCTGATCTGGTCGTCGACGGCGGGATCTCCCTCGGCAACTGGATACCGATTCACGATCCGGTGTAGCCGTATTTTTATATCGCGCTATGCAGCCAGTGTGAAGTCCAGCTCTCGACGATTCTTCTGACCTGTCGTTCATCCGGATCCGCCGGTAAAAACTCGTGGAAGAGAAGGGCGGGGATCAGGGTGATGTGTTCCAGAGCGCCTCGCAGTTCGAGTGTGGCAAGTCGCAGCGTATCTGGTTCGACGGTCAATCCAGGCGCACCGAATTCGCGGCGGATAGCTGCTTCGAAGTCCTTGAAGAGTATCGCGTTGCCATGGTGCTCGAGGCGGTCTCGAAACCCTGAGCCGTGGTCCGGGTCGGCGATCACCGCACGCAACAACCCGACCACCTCCGCGTCGGAGAGCAATCGGGCATACCGTGTTGCAAGACTGGCCAGGCTTTCGACCTCGTCGGGATCGCTTTCCGCAAGTCCGAACGCTGCGACGAGTTCATCGATCACGCAGGCGAAGACGTCTTCCTTCGCCTCGAAGTGTCGGTAGAGGGTCGCTGTGGATACACCTGCAGCCTGTGCCAGTGTCGCCATCGATACAGCGCTCAATCCCAGTTCAGCAAAGAGCTGGCGCGCAGCGTCGAGGATCGCACGGCGTTTCTGCCCCGCTCGTTCTTCCCGGAATGCCGCCAGGGTCACTTCGGGTGTACCACTACCGGCAGTTTGGTATAGCCGCGCACGAAGGTTGAGAACACGCGCTCCGGTTCGCCAACGACTTCAATCTGGTGGAACCGCTGCATGATTTCTTCCCACAGGATTCGCAGCTGCATGTCGCCGAGCCTGTTGCCCATGCACCGGTGGATCCCGAAACCGAAGGAGAGGTGCTTGCGCGCGGTCTCGCGGTCGATGATCAGCTTGTCGGCATCAGGGAATACCGCTGCATCGCGGTTACCGGAGACGTACCACATCACCACTTTGTCACCGGCACGGATGTGTTCGCCATTCAGCACGTAGTCGACTTTAGCGCGCCTTCGCATATGGGCGAGCGGTGTCTGCCAACGGATAATCTCGGCGACCATGTTGGGAATGAGTGCGGGATTGGCGCGGAGTTTGTCGTATTCACCGGGGAACTGGTTGAGCGCAAGAACACCACCGCTGATAGAGTTACGTGTCGTGTCGTTGCCACCGACGATGAGCAGAATGACGTTACCGAGATATTCCATTGGCGGCATGTTCTGGGTAGCAGCGCCGTGAACCAGCATGGAAATCATGTCATCCGCCGGCGGCTCAGTCGCTCGCTGATTCCACAACCCCCTAAAGTACCCGAGGCATTCGAGCAGTTCGGCACGGCGCTGTTCTTCGGAGTCGACGATGCCTGCACCGGGTGCCGCGGTAGCTACGTCGGACCAGCGGGTGAGTTTGGCGCGTTCTTCGAATGGGAAGCCGAGAATCGTCGCCAGCATCTGTGTCGTCAGTTCGATCGAAACCCGGTCGACCCAGTTGAAGGGTTCGCCCACCGGAAGATTGTCGAGAATCGAACCGACCCGCGACCGGATGGTGCTTTCGAGGTTGGCGAGATTTCTCGGGGCCACCACCGGCTGCACCACTTTGCGTTGCTCATCGTGTCGTGGCCGGTCCATGGCAATGAACATCGGTAGCTGGAAGTCTTCATCCTGGTCGCTGATGACGATGCCCGGTTCGCTGCTGAACACGTCGTGGTTTTCATCCACTTCCTTGATCAGCCTGTAGTTGGTCACTGACCAGTAAGGGCCGAAGGCGCTGTCTTTGGAGAAGTGCACCGGTGCTTCGCGGCGCAAACGCTCAAAAAAACGGCCAATGAACGTCACTCGCGAAATACCCTGGGCGGGCAACGTCCAGGTCAACCAGTGGGGTTGTCCGCGGATCTTGTTCAGGACGTGGTTGCAGTGAAAGGTCGATAGTGGAGGGCTCGACAATGCGGGCTTCGCTCATGGGATTCTCCGGTGAAGACCCGGGCAGGTAGTCAGACAATAAGAAAATACAACGTTTCGTTTAGAAAACAAGGTCGGCGACCAGGAATTCACCACGGTCCGCAAATCGGAATCGCCACAAAACAGGCGTAGCGCTGTTCTTCGGCTGGATGCCGCGTTACCATGCGCGCCGCTTTTTGGGTCACCGGCACAGCTGTAGGCCCGAGATCGGGGCTAAACACAGTTCACGCACAGGCTGTGCTTTCCGGGAAACCGGCGCGGCCGAAGCGTCTTTGTGTTTTCCGGAGGATACGTATTGGTGATCTTTAACTGGATCAAGGTGTTAACAGCGGAGAACGCCTATTAAGAAAGTTGCAGGCAAGCCGTCCGATCGAACCCTCCTCAATGAGGAGATTTTTGCCCGGACTGTGCGGCTGATTGGCGCCAACGGCGAGCAGGTTGGCGTGGTGTCCAGGGATGAAGCGTTGCAGGAGGCCCGGCGTGCGAGTCTGGACCTGGTGATGATCGCGGCGGAAGCAGATCCGCCGGTGGTCAAAATCATGGACTTCGGCAAGCACCTCTTCGAAGTAAAGAAAAACAAGGCGTTGCAGCGCAAAAAACAGAAACAGATTCAAGTCAAAGAGATGAAGTTTCGCCCTGGCACCGAGGAAGGCGACTATCAGGTCAAACTGCGCAACCTGAAGCGCTTCCTGGAAGACGGCGACAAGGCCAAGGTCTCACTGCGGTTCAAGGGTCGTGAAATGGTCCATCCGGAAATCGGGTTGGAACTCATGACCCGTATCGGCAAAGACCTTGATGAGATGGCAGCGATCGAGAGCGAACCAAAGTTCGAAGGTCGACAGGTCATCATGGTGCTCGCGCCCCGTCGCAAAAAGGCGGGACCGAAACCGGCCACAGCGGCAACTTCGGTTGCCACCGAGGCCTGACAGCCCTGAGCGCGACAGGATCGTGCGGTGGCGTGAGATCGACGGAGTCGGTCGAACGACACGGTGCGATCCTGATTGAGAGGTCCTGAACAATATCGAACGCCCGCACGATCGGGCGTCAATTGCGTGGAGCAGATATGCCCAAACTGAAGACCAAGCGGTCTGCAGCGAAACGTTTTCGCCGCACCGCAACCGGTTATAAACACCGGTCTACCAATCGCGGCCACAATTTCACTGGCCGAAGCATGAAACGCAAACGCCAACTCAGGGGGATGCATGCGGTTTCGGCCGCTGACACTCCGGAACTGAACCGGCTGTTGCCCACCAAGGCACGTTGAGGAGGACCCATGGCCAGAGCAGGTTCGCGGGTAGCTTCCAGAGCGCGCCGCAAGAAAGTACTGGATGCCGCGAAGGGCTATTTCAGCGCCCGAAGCCGTACCTTCAAGGTTGCACGTCAGGCGGTAACGAAGGCGGGGCAGTATGCCTATCGCGACCGTCGACAGCGAAAGCGCCAGTTCCGAGCGCTGTGGATTGTCCGCATCAACGCCGGTGCGAGGGAACACGGACTGTCGTACAGCCGGTTCATTAACGGTCTCAAGCTCGCCGGTATTGAAATGGATCGTCGCGTGATGGCGGATCTGGCTATGTTCGAGCCGGAAGCCTTCGGCAAGCTTGCCGACGCGGCCAAGGCCGCGCTCGAAGCCGCCGGGTCTGTAGCGCTCGCCGCATAAGCCGGTTGTTGGGCAGGTGGCGAAAGCTCCCCCGCCCGGTCTTGCTGCGTGTAGGTCCGGACTGAACAAAGCGGACGGAGGTACTTCCGGTTTTCCCGGTGGGCCGCTTCGATTCGATTGTTCCAAAGGTAGCTTGCATCGGGAAACAGAACGCCGTGAGCGATAGCGTCGATTCCATCCAGGTCGCACTGTCATCCGCATTGGGCGGTGCGAATTCACTCGACGCCGTGGAACAGCTACGCGTCGATTATCTTGGCAAGAAAGGCCAGATTACGGGGCTTTTGAAGGCACTCGGGGCGATGGCACCCGAAGCGCGCAAGTCTGCGGGCCAGGCGATCAATCAGCTCAAGAACTGGGCGCAGGAGGCCATCGACCAGCGACGCGACGGATTGCTGGATTCAGCGGGGCCTGTAATACCGGTCGACATGACCATGCCCGGCTTCGCGGTTTCTCCCGGTGGCCTCCACCCCATCACCCAGATGATGTACGACCTCGATGATGCGTTTGCTGCGCTCAACTTCGAGGTCTATCAGGGGCCCGAAGTTTCGACCGAAGAATATGATTTCGACTACATGAATTTCCCGCCGGAGCATCCCGCCCGGGAAAGCATGGACACCTACTGGATCCGCAATGTCGCCGGCAACAGCCGCACCTGTCTGCGACCTCATCTGACGGGTGGCAGTGTGCGTCGGATGATGATGGGACCACCGCCGTACCGTTTCGTCTATCCCGGCCATGTCTACCGCAACGAAACAACCGACTCGCGGCATGAACGAGCCTTCACGCAATACGAAGCACTCATCGTCGACCGGGACGTACCATTCACCGCCGGCCGGTTGCTGATCGATACCATTCTGGAAACTGTGTTCGGTCGACCGGTGAAAACGCGCATGCGGGCAGGCTTTTTTCCCTTCGTGGAGCCTGGTTACGAGATCGACATGGAATGCCAGGTCTGCCAGGGCGCCGGCTGCTCCGTGTGCAAGCACGTCGGCTGGATCGAAGTCATGCCGGGTGGTGTACCGCACCCCAATGTCTTGCGGGCAGCGGGCGTCGATCCGGATGAATGGACGGGTTTTTACGTGAATGTGGGTCTCGACCGCCTCGTCATGATGCGTTATCGCATCGACGATGTGCGTCTCTTCCACGGCGCTGATCTGCGTTTCCTGAATCAGTTTCGGTAAGCGTCATGAAAGTATCGCTCGAGTGGCTTCGTGACTACGTCGATCTGCCGGTAAGGCTCACACCTGCACAGCTGATGCATGACCTCACGCTGTCGACTGTGGAGGTTGAAGGCATTCATCACCCGGCGGAGGACCTGCAGGGGCTCTGCGTCGCCGAGGTGGTTCATGCAGAGCTGATTCCGAACACACATCTCACGCTGACGCGTGTGGATGTCGGGGCCTATGGCACGCTTCAGGTGGTCTGTGGTGCAGCCAACGTGCGTACCGGTATGCGTGTCATCCTGGCGTTGCCGGGTGCTTCCATACACCCCAAGGGCGCTGCTGAACCGCTCACAGTGCAGAGGGTGAAACTCCGAGGTGTGGACAGCGAAGGCGTGCTGTGTGCCCTGGATGAGGTCGGTCTTGGTGCACTTTTTCCGCCAGCTCCGGGGGGCGGGCAGCGCGGCATAGTAGATTTGTCGGGCATAAACCTTCCTGCGGGCACTGCACTTGCCACGGCCATCGGCTATGACGACGCCGTTCTTGAAATCGACAACAAGTCTCTGACCAACAGACCCGATCTGTGGGGGCATCACGGTATCGCGCGGGAACTGGCCGCCATCTATCGGGTGCCGCTGAAGACACTGCCGCTCCCGGGCAACCTGCCGCAGGTTAGTGATCTGTTGGGTAAACCCGATGCAACGATCTGCAACCGGTTTACTGCAACTGTCTTCGATAAAGTTTCGGTCACCACAGCACCGTTGTGGATGCGCAGTCGCCTGGCTCGGGTTGGTCAGCGCAGCATCGATCTTTTCGTCGATCTCACCAACTACGTTATGTTCGCTACCGGACAGCCGAGTCATGCCTATGACGCAGACGAGTTGAGCGCGCCAATGACGGCGAGATTTGGCAAGCAGGGCGAAAAGCTCACGTTGCTGGACGAAACCGTCCACGAAGTACCGGGGTTGCCCTGTATTGCCGATGCAAACCAGGTTCTCGCGGCAGCGGGTGTCATGGGTGGCGCAGCGTCCGGTGTCACTGCAAAAACGCAGCGGATCTTTCTCGAAATGGCTTCCTTCCAGCCTCAGGTTGTGCGCAAGTCCTCGCAGCGGCTCGGAGCACGCACTGAGGCCTCGTCCCGCTTTGAAAAAGGTATCGATTCGCAACGCATCGATGGAGCGCTTGGCCTTTTCATCGAGTTGGTGCAGTCCATTCAGCCGGGTGTGGTGTGCAGCGGCCATCAGGATGTGATCAACCGGAACACCGAGTGTGCCCACATCTCGGTGCAAATCCCGTTCATCAATCGTCGCCTTGGCAAAACCTTCTCTGCACAGGAGATGTCCGAATCACTCCAGCGACTGGGTTTAGGTGTTGTGCAGGAAGTCGATACGTTGCACCTGACCGCACCGAGCTGGCGGTCAACTGGTGATCTGAGTTTGCCCGCTGACATCGTCGAAGAAGTTGCTCGGCTGCATGGCTACGACAACTTTCGCATCGTGCCCCCGCGTATCGATCTCGAACGAATACCGCGCAGCAAACGTCTACCCCTCGAGCGTCGCGTCAGGGAGTTTCTCGCGTCAGCCGGCTTGCAGGAAGTCTTTACCTATCCCTGGGCCAATGCGCCGTTGCTCGCGGCAGCGGGAATCGACACCTCGACACTCTTCGAACTCGAAGCACCACCGGGTCCTGAGCAGCGGTTCCTGCGCGCCAGTCTGGTTCCCAACCTCATCGAAGCCGTTGCCCTCAACCAGCACAACTTTGAGCAGTTCGGCTTGTTTGAATCAGGCGCAGTGTTTCCCGGAAAAATCGAAAAGCGTCACGTCGCCGGAGTGTTCTGCGGCAACGATCTGCATGAACTGGTCGCCAAGGCCAAAGGTGTCATTGATGGCTTGCTTCGCAAAGTGCATATCAGCTCCCTGAAGCAGAACACCGGCGGACTGTTGCCAGGCTGGGCAGATGCGTCTGCGAGGCTCGAGTACGCTCCCTTATCTGTTGAGGGCGGCGAAGTGGCGGGGTGTCTTGCCCGCGTCGGTAACCGGTGTCGCCGTGCAGCCGGGATCAAGCGGGGGGAAGTGGTTGCCTTCGAGTTGGACCTCAGCCACCTGCAGCCGCATACGACGCGTGAAAACGCCTGGTCGGCGCTCCCTGCCCATCCTGAAACGTCCTTCGACATCACCGTGCTGGCTGCAGACGAGGTGCACTGGGCGGATGTGCACCATGACGTCAGTACAATCGACTCGAGGATTCGCAGTGTGGAATGGATCGGAGAGTATCGTGGCAAGGGCATTGAGGCTGGAGCACGGGCACTTACCCTGCGCGTGCGCCTCGGCCTTTTCGACCGGACGCTGACGGCTGAGGAAAGTGAAGGTGTTCGCGTCGGCGTGACAGCATTACTCGCTGAACGGTTCAAGGCCCATCCACGATAACCCTTACGACTGCAAGAGACCGGGCTGACACGGGTGTAATCCGACAGAGTTTACAAAAAGGTGTGTTCCGGACGATTTGGACCCACGTAAATCCTTGGGGCCGAAAGAAATCTGGGTTAGCATGCCCAAAGGTCGAGTCGAGCGACCCAAAACAACAAGATTTTCGAGCCCGAAGAAGAACAACAAAAGATAGTCCGCGCTCCTGACTCAACTTCGAGCAGCAGGTGCGGCGTCAAAATGGGCAGGGGGAATTCCAGATGTGGCACGCGAAGCGTGTCAGCGAGCAGGCGTCATGAGCGCGCTGACCAAAGCCGAAATGGCTGACCGTCTGTTTGAGGAACTAGGCCTCAACAAACGCGAAGCCAAAGAAGTGGTGGAAATCTTTTTCGAAGAACTCAGGCAGAGTCTTGAACGGAATGAACCGGTCAAGTTGTCAGGGTTTGGTAATTTCGAACTCCGTGAAAAGGGCGAACGCCCAGGACGCAATCCGAAGACGGGGGAAGAAATACCCATCACTGCACGGCGGGTGGTAACGTTCCGCCCGGGACAAAAACTCAAACAGCGCGTGGAAGCCTATGCTGGACCCGGGTCATAACAGCGAACTCCCCCCGATCCCGGGGAAGCGCTACTTCACGATTGGCGAGGTTTCGCAGCTCTGCGAGGTCAAACCGCATGTGCTGCGTTATTGGGAGCAGGAATTCTCGCAGCTGAAACCAGTCAAGCGCCGCGGTAATCGCCGCTACTATCAGCGCCAGGACGTGCTCACCATTCGACAGATCCGGTCGCTGCTCTATGAGCAGGGTTTCACGATCACCGGGGCCCGACAGCGACTTGAGGGTGAGGGGGCCAAAGAAGACATCACTCAGTTCAAACTCATCGTGAAGCAGATGATTGTTGAACTCGAAGACGTACTACGGGTGCTCAAGTCCTAAAATTCGTCTTGGTAGCGCGTTGAAGCGCGGACTCGGCTTTGCCATTGCGAGCCCCATGAGTATGATGCCGGCCTTCTCGGGGCGTAGCGCAGCCTGGTAGCGCACTTGACTGGGGGTCAAGTGGTCGGAGGTTCAAATCCTCTCGTCCCGACCAATAAGTTCCATAAAATCATGTACGTACAAAAGCCGGCGACTCGCCGGCTTTTCTGCTCCACTTTGTAGAGATGCAGATCTTTTGTTTCGCACAAACGCTCGGCCGCATCGACTAGGTCCGGCAGAATCGCGAGCCGGTTGAGTGCCCACGACGGATATGGAAAAAGGCGCATGCCGGCGAACTGGGAACGCGTGTACCCCTTGTGGTGCGCTGGATCGGCGAAGTACTGGGCAGGCGTCGGGAACACCTTCCACAACGCCTCCTGCGCCGCCGCCAGCGTCTCGCGATCGAGGAACTGCTCCACTACCGTGAAGCCTTGCATACGAACTTCATCGAGCCTGGCGTCCGGAATCCTCATGGGTCGTTCCTCCGGGCATTTGTTTTGCCGTTTTGCGGTGTTGTTTGACGCTGTCCTCTTCACCGGCCCGATGGGTCACTTTTGTTCAGTGTTTGACGAGTCGGTATCGGACGAAACAACCCGCGGGTGAGCAGGTCGACTATCTTCGAGCCGAGAGGTACTTGGCGGCGAACTCCTGTAGTCGTTCGAGGAACTCCCGGGTAACTGTCTCCTCCAGCAAGACGATCAGCTCCCCCTCGTATCCCGCGACCAACAGGGAGCCGGAGATGAGGAGGCCGAGACCGATTCGGTTAGGTAGCGTGGTCGAAGTTAAATCGGTCTCCCTGTCTGGTGAGTTGTGGCTCAGCCGCCGGTGAAGCGCGCGTCGCGTTTTTCGAGAAAGGCGGAAACGCCTTCAACAAAATCCTTCGAGCTGCCGGCGATGTCCTGCATTTGCGCTTCGAGCTCAATCTGCTGCTCGTAGGAGTTGTTCCAGGTCTGCCAGTAGAGCTTGCGGATCAGCGCAATGGATTTCGGCCCTTTGGCGAGTCGCTGAGCCAATTCCATCGCGCCGCTCATCAGGGCGGTTGTATCTTCATAGACCCGGTTGACGAGGCCCCACTGGTGGGCGGTCTCTGCCGGCAGGCGCTCCGCCAGCATCGACAGTTCAACGGCCCGACCCCAGCCCGCAAGGCGCGGCAGGATGAAGGTCGAGCCGCCATCCGGGACCAGACCGATGCGGGCAAAGGCCTGCAGGAAGAACGCGTTTTTCGATGCGCAGACGATGTCTGCCATGAGGGCGAAGCTCATGCCGACGCCAGCGGCCGCGCCGTTTACTGCGCTCACCATCGGCATCGGAAGATCCTTCAGTGACAGGAGGATAGGGTGGTAGCTCGCCCGCAGGCCGGAGCCGGATGAGCGCTTCTTGCCATCGGTGGGCGCATCGTCCTGCAGGTTCGCCCCGGCGCAGAAGCCACGTCCTTCACCCGTCAGCAGCAGGCAGCGGGCCTTGCTGGCGCGGATGTCAGCGACACAGCCAGCGAGATCGACCAGCATCTCTCTGCCGACGGCGTTCATCACCTCGGGATGGTTGAATTTGAGGACGGCGACGTCGTCTTCGAAGGCCAGGGTCATGCGCGGCATGGAATGCTCCTGTGGGACCGGTTACAGAGTAAGGTTCAGATTGATCCCCGGTGACGCTCACCGCGGATTAACGGTTATGATTCTGCCCGATCCTGCCGGTTGGACGCACCCGAGAGGGGAACGGTTGTAACCGGTGTCGAGATTTTTGCGCCCTGCAAAGCCGCCAGGGCGTTTTGGCCGCCTATAGGGTCGCCACCTTTTTCAGTACTTCAGAAGCGTTATCAAGAGAGGAGAACCGCCGTGGCAGAAGCCGTTGATTTGAAGGTTGTGGGTTCAAGACCTGTCCGCCCTGATGGTGCCGACAAAGTTACCGGGCGGGCCCAATACGGCGCCGACATCAATCTCCCCAACATGATTTACGGACGGGTACTCCGCAGTACAGTGGCGCATGCACGGATCAAGTCCATCGACACCTCGGCGGCGCTGAAGATCCCGGGAGTATTGGCTGTGGTAACCGGTGCTGATTTCCCGCAGGCGGAATCCGGCGAGATTGGTGGTGAAGGTGGTGGTGACGTCGCCGACGTGGCGCAGAACGTCATGGCGCGCAACAAGGTGCTTTATCACGGTCACGCGGTTGCAGCTGTTGCGGCCAAGTCACAGTCGATCGCCGAGGCAGCGCTTGCCGCCATCAAGGTGGAATACGAGAAGCTGCCCTTGGTACTCGACATTCTCGAAGCAATGAAGCCCGATGCACCGCTGCTCAATCCCAACTGTTTCACCAAGGGGCTGTCAGAGAAGCAGACGAAGCCGAGCAACATTGCATCGGTGATGACCCTCGCGCGTGGCAACCTCGATGAAGGATTCGCCGCCGCCGATATCATTCATGAAAGTGAACACGTCATTCCGATGGCGCACCAGGGTTACATCGAGCCGCACGCGTGCACGGCGACCATCAATGAAGCGGGTCAAGCCACGGTGTGGCTGTGTACCCAGGGGCATTTTGACACCCGTGCGCAAACCGCGAAGATCCTCGGCTGTTCCGTTGCCGACCTGCGGTTCATTGCCACCGAAATCGGTGGTGGTTTTGGCGGCAAGACCGTGGTTTATCTTGAACCCGTTGCCATCCTGCTGGCCCGCAAATCCGGGCGACCGGTGAAGATGATCATGACCCGCGAAGAGGTCTTTCGCGCCACCGGCCCGACCTCGGGTTCGATTGCCCGCATCAAGGTCGGCGTGAAAAAAGACGGCAAGATCACCGCGGCAAAGTGCTGGATCGCCATGGAAGCCGGCGCGTTCGCCGGTGCGCCGTGTGGCCCGGCCGCGATGGCGATCTTTGCGCCTTACACCATCGAGAACTTCAAGGTTGAAGCATTCGATGTGCTCAACAATAAACCCAAGGTCGCGGCCTATCGCGCGCCGGGTGCGCCCCAGTCCATGCATTGCATGGAAGTGGCGCTGAATGAAGTCGCCCACAAACTCGGCATGGATCCGATTGATCTGCGTATGGTCAACGCGGCGTCAGAGGGTACCCAGGCACCGTATGGTCCGAAGTTCCCGGTGATCGGCTTCAAGGAGTGTCTGGAAGCAGCGAAAAAACATCCCAACTGGACCAAGCCTGTTCCAGCAGGTGCCGGGCGCGGCTTTGCAGTCGGCTTCTGGTTCAACGTCGGCATGCAGTCAAGCGCGGAAGTGCACATCAACGACGACGGCACCGTGCGTGTGGTGGAAGGCAGCCCTGACATCGGTGGTTCCCGTGCGTCCATGTGCATCATGGCCGCAGAAACGCTCGGCGTTCCGTACGAGCGCGTGCGGGCACTTGTCGGTGATACCGAGAGCACCGGTTTCTGCAACGTCACTGGTGGTTCGCGTACAACGTTTGCAACTGGCATGGCCGTGGTCCGCGCCTGTGAAGACGTCATTGCCCAGTGCAAGAACCGGGCGGCATCGACCTGGGGGGTCGATGCTGACCAGGTTGAATGGAAAGACGGCAAAGTGGTTCCAAAGCCCGGCGTGAACGCGGATCTGAAGCCGCTCTCACTGGCCGAGATTGCCGCCAAGTCCGCGCGGACCGGTGGCCCGATCTCGGGCCGTGCGTCACTCAACGCCCAAGGTGCGGGCGCGAGCTTCGCCTGCAATATCGTTGATCTGGCAGTCGACAAGGAAACCGGCAAGGTGGATGTGCTGTCCTTTACCGCGATCCAGGATGCCGGCAGGGCCATACATCCTGCCTACGTCGAAGGCCAGTACCAGGGTGGTGCCGCACAAGGTATCGGTTGGGCGCTCAACGAAGAGTACATCTTCAACAAGGACGGCGTGATGGAGAACGCCGGGTTCCTCGACTACCGCATGCCGGTGGCCTCAGATCTGCCGATGATCGATACCCAGATCATCGAAGTGCCAAATCCGAGCCATCCGTATGGTGTGCGTGGTGTGGGTGAAACCGGCATCGTCGCACCACTCGCAGCATGCTCCAATGCAATGCGCAATGCGGTCGGCTTCCTCATTCCCGATCTGCCCCTGTCGCCGCCGCGGGTGCTGGCAGCCATCGAAGCCAACGGCTGATCTGAGGGGCGGGGGTTCTGCCAGGCGTGGCCCACGTCCACTTTCCGGACAATTGCCTGCCGTACACCCAGGGTGTGCGGCAGGTTCAGCTCGCGGTAACGAACTATCGGGAGCTTTTGATCGCTCTCGAAGAAAAGTATCCCGGTATTTACGAGAAGCTGGAGCGGGCTTCGGTAGCGATCGACGGGCAGATCTACCAGGACGCCTTTCTCGAACCCTTTGCACCTGCCAGCGAGATTTATTTTCTGCCGCGCATCGAAGGCGGCTGACCAGCGGGTCAAGTGTTTACGAGAAGTCATTTGGAGGAATCCATGGGGGAAGAAACATGAAATCACCGATCTGCAGAAAACTCGGCATCGAATTCCCGTTGTTCGCATTCAGTCATTGCCGCGATGTAGTGGCCGCCGTCAGCAAGGCAGGCGGGTTCGGGGTGCTGGGCGCGGTGGGCCACACGCCGGAAACCCTTGAGGTGGAACTTTCCTGGATCGACGAACACTGTGATGGCAAGCCCTATGGTGTCGATCTCATCGTGCCGACCAGCATGGACGACAAGTCGGGTTCGATGTCGCCAGAGGAGATCGCAGCGCGGGTACCCGAGGCGCACAAGCGCTATGTTGAGCGGATCCTCGCCGAACATGGCATTGCCACCCACGACCTATGGGATCGCCAGATCGCCGCCAACTTCGGCGACAACCTCCGTGCGGCAGGCGCTTCTGCCCAACTCGGAACGGCGTTCAACCATCCGATCCGCCTGGTAGTGAATGCACTCGGGGTGCCGCCGCCGTTCATGATCGAAGGGGCGCGCCGGCGCGGCGTCCTTGTAGGCGCACTTGCCGGCAGCAAACAACATGCGATCAAACACGCCGAGATGGGCCTCGATGTGGTCATCGCCGCAGGCGGCGAAGCCGGTGGGCATTGTGGCGAGATTGCCACGATGGTGCTGGTACCCGAGGTGGTGCATGCACTCAAGGACTTTCCCGAAGTTGCTGTACTCGGTGCCGGCGGCATCGTCACCGGGCGCCAGATGGCAGCCTGTATGGCGATGGGCGCTCAGGGGGTGTGGACGGGTTCGGTGTGGCTGACTACGCAAGAGGCCGAAACCCACCCGGTGATCAAGGAGAAGATGCTGACCGCGGGCTCCAACCAGACGGTGCGCTCACGCAGCCGCACCGGTAAATACACACGGCAGTTGCGATCGCCCTGGACCGACGCCTGGCAGGCGCCCGATGCTCCGGAGCCGCTCGGCATGCCCCTGCAGGGACTGGTCAGCGGGCCTGCCCTCAACAAGATCGATCGCCTGGCGTTGGCGGGTGATCCCGGCGCGAAGCAGCTGGCCACGTATTGGGTAGGTCAGGGTGTCGGGATGATGAATGAGAGCCTTGCAGCGCGGACCGTTGTCCAGGACTTCATGACCGACTTTGCCGAAGCGTGTGAGCGGCTGTCAGGGCTTATTGCCGACTGACCGCCGATCGACCAACGACAAAAAGCAAAGCGGCAAAGGCTATTTCGCCACAGGTGGTTTGAAACCTGAATCACGCAGCCTGAGCAGCAACTTGCGACTGGCAATCTGCCAGCCTGCGTCGGTCCTGCGAAAGAAATCGTGATACTCACCGATGCCAGCCCAGCCATCTGCGGTGTGGGGGTCGTCACCCGCCGGTGCCGTGTAGACGGTGACGTAGCTGACGCCTTTCGCTTCGGTGGCGGACACCGGCGTAATCCGAATCGTCGACATGAGGTGCACGGTGTTTCCGGTGACCTCCGCTAGTCGCTGGCGGATCGCGGCGCGCCCTTTACGAGTATCACCGAGGATGGACAGTTCTGCGTCTTCGGTGAAGAGCGCCGCGTAAGCGTCCGGATCCGGATGGTCGCGGAAGTAGGCGTAATCCATGATCAGATCGCGGCAGGCATCGTCTACAGATCGTTCATCTGCTGTCGCGGCATCGGCGGCGGCGAGTGTGACCAGGCAGCCCACGCACCACACGACCACGGTGCTAACCAGACGTGATTTTGAGCGTTTCATTTGCCGCATCTCCTTAATCATTTTTTCGAATGCTCACGAACGCGTTACCGTCTTGCAAGTTGAGGTGCTAGCAGGCAGGCTCGAATCCTCAACTTTCCTGGAGTCAGTGATGATCAATCGGACCGGATCTTTTGTTTTCGCGCTGTTGTTGTTGTTGTCGTCATCCGCGTCTGCGGCCATCAGTTCACCCTCAGGCGCCTACGTGCTCGAAAACACGCACGGGTACATCACCTTCAGCTATTCGCACATGGGTTTCTCGCATCCGCAGGTAGGTTTCAACACTTTCACTGTTGATATGAACCTCAATGCCGAAGACCCCACAAAGAGCACGGTCAAGGTCAATATCGACCCAGGCAGCATCGACAGCCGGGTAGCCGAGTTCGACGATCACCTCAAGGGTGAGAAGTTCTTCAACACGGCCGTGCATAAGGCGATCAGCTTCGAATCCACGTCGATCACCATGACTTCCGATACCACCGCCAAAATCACGGGCAATCTCTCGATCAAGGGCAACGTCAAGCCCGTTACGCTCGACGCGAAGCTCAACAAGGCTGCGATGCATCCTATGCGCAAGGTCGCGATGCTCGGCCTCGATGCCACGACGACTGTAAAGCGCTCCGAATTCGGGCTGGGCGAATATGTCCCGATGGTGGGTGACGACGTCACCATCAGCATCAGTGTTGAGTTGATGAAATCACCCTGAAGAAGACCGAGCCGTCGCAGAGCCGAAGTGTGATAGGGAGGCGTTTGTGGGAACACATACCAGTGGATTCGTATTGAACCAGACCATGCTGAGGGTCAAGGACGCGCAGGCGTCCGTTCGCTTCTATTCGGAAGTGCTCGGCATGAATCTGCTAGCCCGCTTTGATTTCGAGGCAGGGCGATTTTCTCTTTTCTTTATGGGGTATGAAGACGTTGCCTCGGTACCTGCGGATCCCGCTGAGAGAGCCAGATGGGTGTTCAGTCGGCCTGCCCTGCTTGAACTGACCCACAATTGGGGTACAGAAAACGACTCCGCGTTTCACTACCACAACGGCAATATTGAGCCGCGCGGATTCGGGCACATTGGCGTGAGCGTTCCAGACGTGGAAGCAGCCTGTGAGGCGTTCACCCGGTTGGGCGTGGATTTCGTCAAGCGTCCCAATGACGGTGCGATGAAGGGAATAGCATTTATTCGCGATCCTGACGGGTACTGGATCGAAATTCTCTCCGGGGCTGCACTCGCGCGCATTGTCGCTACGTGAGCCGCGCCTTCTGATTGGGCCTGCGTTACCACTCGTCGTACCCGTCTCAAAGGAGCGCCTTGGCCGAAGCCCCCTCGCCGCAGTTGTTACATTTCCAGAACGAAATCGGGTACTGGTCCCTGAACG
Source organism: Gammaproteobacteria bacterium (assembly GCA_016874135.1). Taxonomy (GTDB): domain Bacteria; phylum Pseudomonadota; class Gammaproteobacteria; order Pseudomonadales; family Azotimanducaceae; genus SYFY01. The sequence continues at coordinate 23,077 of VGVE01000024.1, forward strand.
CCTGAAGCAGCGAAGGCTAAACTTCTCCGTTGAAAACGGCGCGATAAGTCACGATTTTTTGTCGATGGAAGTTGCGTCGACACAGGAATGGCCGCTTGAGCCCAGATCACCCCGGCAGAGACGGCAAGGTCGCCAGGAGAGCACCAAAATCTCATATTGTTTAACGCCACGGATTTCATTTTTGGATTCCTCCCAATCTGCCTGTGCGTTTTCCTGCTGCTCCGGCGCACAGGTTGGGCGACTGCCTGGCTGGCCTTTGCTTCTTTGTTTTTCTACGGCTGGTGGAACCTTGCGTATCTAGCCCTGTTGCTCGGATCTGTCGGCCTTAACTTCGCGCTTGGTCGGCTCATATCGCAGTATCGGGATCGCGATGAATACCGGCTTGCCGGTTGTTCACGACGATCGGCGTGGTCGTCAATCTGGCCTTTCCGGCATATTACAAATACACAAACTTCGTCGTCGGCGAAGTGGCGTCGCTGATGGGTGTTGACTACACGCTCGATGCCATCATCCTGCCTTTGGCGATCTCGTTTTTCACCTTCCAGCAGATCGCCTATCTCGTCGACACCGTGCGCAACAAAGTTGGCCAGCACAACCTGGTTGAGTACCTCACTTTCGTTACCTTTTTCCCTCAGCCGATCGCCGGACCGATCGTGCACCACAGCGTCGTGCTGACGCAGTTCCGGGAGGTGTGGAAACGCGATGACTACCTGCCTGGCGTGAAGCACAGACTGAACCGGCTCTCACCGCTGTCGACCAGACGCTCACGAATCACATCGACGTACTGGCCAACTCCGCCCATGTTGCAATTCAGGAACGATCGAACAAACAGGCAGTGACTAGTGCCGAGTACCTAAACGCGGCGCGCTGGTATGAGACGTCGTTACAGACCTTTCCGGATGCCAAGGAAGTACCTCACCAGATGCTGTTGCTCGGTGACCTCTTTACGCAGGCAGGGGAAGTCCAGCGCGCAGTTGCGACCTATCGCAAACTGGTTGATGAACATCCCGATGCGCCGGAGAGCCGCGACGGGATGTATGCATTGATACAGGGTTTGCGTGCACTGTACGATCAGGGGAAAAACGGCGAACACGAACTCTCGCTCCGCATGCTGGTTGATGCGCAGATCGGTTTTGCCATGGACCACCGCCAGGATCCTCGCACTGCGAACGTTAAGGCTGCGGCTGCAAACGATCTCTTTATGCTGCAGGACTACAGCCAGGCCATGACGTTGTCATCGAACCTTCTGGAAAGCCGGCCGTCGGCAGATGCAGGGCTTAAAGTCACAGCGTTTACGATTCTCGGTCAGCCGGTTTGAAACCGGTGATTTCACGGGCGCGGAGCAGGCCTACAAAAATCTTCTGCCGTTGTTATCCGCGGATCGCAGATCACCTGTAACTGAAAAACTGCTGGCAGCGATCTACCGACAGGGTGAAGTTGCAGAAGAAGCAGATGAAACCGACGTGGCCATCGGCCACTACTTGCGCCTCGCCGCCATTGACGCCGATAACGAAATCGCCGTGCGTGGTACTTTTGATGCTGTTGCCCTCAAGGAGAAAGGGGGCGATACGGAAGGTGCCGCGCAACTGCTCAAGGATCTGCGTACCCGGCATGCAAATCATGCGCTCCTCAAGGAAGCCAACGTGCATCTCGCATCGCTGTATGAACAGTCTGGTGACTCCATACAGGCTGCGGCGTAAATGAAGCGCATTGCAGATTCTGACAAGGACCCGGAGATTCGTCGGCAGTCGAGATATCGCGCCGGCGAGCTGTTTCTGGCGTCCCGTGACAACCGCGCAGCGACACAAGAATTCGAACGATACGTGCGTGATCACGCTGAACCTACGGCCACTCGCATTGAGGCCATGCAGGAACTTGCGCAGCTCGACGCCGAGGCGGGTAATCAGAAGTCCCGCAAGAACTGGTTGATGAAGCTGGCAGAAGACCATGCATAGATACCGTCAGCACGCACACCGCGAACGACTACCCTGGCCGCGTAGGCCCGTTATGAGCTTGCGCTCGATGATCGCATCGCCTTCGATCAGGTGGCGCTGCGCGCTCCGCTGGCTGCATCGCTGAAACAGAAGTCGCAGCGCCTGCAGAAGGCTGTCAGCAGTTTTGAGACGGTGGTGAACTATCAAGTACAGGAAGTGACGACTACGGCCACGTTCCAGATTGCCGATCTCTACAAGGCGCTGGCGGGTGCCATCATGGCCTTGCAGCGACCTGCTGGTCTCACTGCGGCAGAACTTGAAGAGTACAACCTGTTGCTGGAAGAACAGGCTTATCCGTTCGAGAGAAAAGCCATCGAGATCCATGAGCTCAATAGCCAGCGCAGCTGGGAAGGTATCTACGATCAGTGGGTGGAAAAGTCCTTTGCCGAGCTCAAGCGCATGTTGCCGGGACGGTTTGATAAGCGGGAGCTTGAAGTTACGGATGTGCGTGAGATTCACTGACTACGCAGGACGCGCCTGCAAAACGCGTGTATTGAATTAGGGAGTGGTGGCTGATGAAACGCATGAACCTCACTGAACCGGTGTTGTCGCTGACACTTCTCATTGGAGCCAGTGGAGCGGGTGGAATCAGTGGAGCTGCCTTTGCGGCGGAGCCGGCTGCGCGAGACCGGGTCAAGCTCGATCGCACGCTGGTGTCCGGTAACCAGGAACTGCCGAAGGTGTTGTACATCCTGCCGTGGGAGTCGAAAGAAAGCCGGCCTGCGATCGACTACACTCTGCCGCCGTACAACGATGGCATCATGCAACGTGTCGATCCGGCGAGCCATACGAGGCAACTCAACCAGCTTGAAGGGCTGCGTACTCAGATCACTTCCCACTGACTGCGAAGCACTGTTTTCGCCCTGGTCTGGTTTGACCTGATCCAGCCCGGCGGGGATACTCGCGCCCTCGCAAATTCCCCGGTTCGGACTCTTCTTTCATGGCAACTATTCTTGAGGCACTTCCCGTAGGCCAGCGTGTCGGCATCGCTTTTTCCGGAGGGCTCGATACATCCGCTGCGCTCCTCTGGATGAAAGAAAAGGGTGCGATTCCCTGCGCCTATACCGCGCATCTCGGTCAACCGGATGAGCCGGACTATGACGATATCCCGCGTCGCGCCATGGCATATGGAGCAAAACTCGCGCGCCTGATCGATTGCCGCGCGCAGTTGGTTGCCGAAGGAATCGCCGCTCTGCAGGCGGGCGCGTTTCACATCTCGACAGCCGGGCTTACGTACTTCAATACCACGCCGATCGGACGTGCGGTTACCGGCACCATGCTCGTTGCCGCGATGAAGGAAGATGACGTCAACATCTGGGGTGATGGCAGCACCTACAAGGGTAACGATATCGAGCGCTTCTATCGTTACGGGCTGCTCGTCAATCCGGGTTTGAAAATCTACAAACCCTGGCTCGACCAGCGTTTTATCGATGAACTCGGTGGTCGCGCGGAGATGTCCGAGTTCATGCGCCAGAACGGATTCGACTATCGCATGAGTGCCGAGAAGGCCTATTCGACGGACTCGAACATGCTGGGGGCAACCCATGAGGCGAAAGACCTCGAACACTTGTCGACAGGCATCCGCATCGTCAAACCCATCATGGGAGAAGCGTTCTGGCGTGATGACGTGAGTGTGCCTGCCGAAGAGGTGCGGGTGCGATTTGAGGAAGGCCATCCCGTCGCGCTCAATGGCCAGACCTTTGCCGACGCCATAGAACTCATGCTCGAAGCCAACCGCATCGGCGGGCGTCACGGGCTCGGTATGAGCGACCAGATTGAAAACCGCATCATCGAAGCCAAGAGTCGTGGCATCTACGAAGCGCCGGGCCTCGCTCTGCTCTTCATTGCCTATGAACGGCTGATCACCGGCATCCACAACGAAGACACGATCGAACAGTACCGTGACAACGGTCGCCGTCTGGGGCGATTGCTCTATCAGGGGCGCTGGTTCGATTCCCAGGCAATCATGCTCCGGGAGACCGCTCAGCGCTGGGTGGCGCGGGCGATCAGTGGCGAAGTAACGATTGAGCTCCGTTGCGGTAATGACTACTCGATCCTCAATACCGAGTCGCCTAACCTGACGTATCAGCCGGAACGCCTGACGATGGAGAAGGGTGAGTCATCGTTTTCGCCGACAGACCGGATCGGCCAACTGACGATGCGAAATCTTGATATTGCCGATACACGACAGAAACTCGGTCTCTACGTGAACGCCGGATTGTTGGCCCCGTCGGCAGGCGCCGCGCTGCCGCATCTGAAGGACGATTGATCTGGACTCGAAGTTACAACACACACACTTCAACAGCGGGATGATCCCATGACCGCAACCACAGCGCAGATCATCGACGGCAAGTCGATTGCCGCAGAAATCCTTGGCGAAGTGAAGGCTCGGGTCGAGCAGCGGGTCTCACTGGGTCTCAGGCGCCCGGGTCTTGCCGTGGTGTTGGTTGGACCGGATGAGGCGTCGAAGATCTACGTGCGCAACAAACGCAAGGCTTGTACTGAAACGGGCATCGAGTCCTTCGCCTACGATCTGCCCAGCAGCACGACAGAAGCGGCGTTACTCGATCTGGTGGATTCACTCAACGCGAATGCGGACGTGCACGGCATCCTGGTGCAGTTGCCGTTGCCGGCACACATCGACAGCCGGTTGGTGATTGAACGTATCCGGCCGATCAAGGACGTGGATGGCTTCCATCCCTACTCGGTGGGTCGCCTGGCGCAGCGGATTCCCTTGCTTCGGCCATGCACACCTTTCGGCATTCTGACGCTCGTTGAGCGGATCGGTGTGGATCCGAAAGGCAAGGTCGTCGTCATCCTCGGCGCATCCAACCATGTGGGTCGGCCACTCGCACTTGAGTTTCTGCTGGCCGGTTCTACGGTGACCATATGCCACCGGTTTACCGTAGACGTTGAAGCCGAAGTGCGTCGTGCCGAAATTTTGGTGGTTGCCATCGGCAAACCCAACATCATTCCGGGGGAGTGGGTGAGGCCGGGTGCCGTGGTCATCGATGTCGGCATCAACCGGCAACCTAACGGCAAACTCATCGGTGATGTGGGGTTTGAAGCTGCGAGCCAGCGGGCGGCGTGGATCACGCCCGTTCCTGGAGGTGTGGGACCGATGACGGTAGCGATGTTGATGCACAACACGCTGGCAGCGCTGGATGATGCTGAGAGCGAGCAGCGCCGATAACGGTTTTCTTATGGGGCTTGGCGCTTGCCCGGATTTCCTTCGAGACTAAAGCCCGTCCACAACATCTGCGTCAGTTCCTGTGCCACTTCGTCGACGTTGCCGTTGTCCTGGCGCAGGAAACGTAGCGTCACATAGTGCAGGGCACCCAACAGGCCATACGACCATGTGGTGGCAACCTGGGTACTCATTCCTCTCGCTGAGCGGTAATCGGCAATTCCCGCAGCGAACTGCCGTGCGCTCATATCCGCAAGACGGAGGAGATCTCTTATCCGGTCTTCGGCCGAACTTCCGCCGGAAACGTAGAGATAGATGTTCCGTTCTGCCTGGGCGTGATGCAGATAGCCCCTGACCAACCGGTGGATGGCATCGTGAGGGCTTTGGGCCTGTCCTACGTCCTGACTGGTGCGGCTTGCCATTCGGTTGTTGAGGCGCTCGGCGAGTGCATTGACCAATGAATCGCGGTCGCCAACGCCGCGATAGAGGATGGGCTTGGTTACGCCGGCTTCGAGCGCAATGGCGTCCAGGGAGATCGCCGGTCCTGCAGCGGTGATCAGTCTTTCGGCGGCAGCGAGCAGTGTCTCGCGGTCTGCGATGACGCCGTCCGCCAGAGTGCGACCGGCAGGACGGCCTGGCCGGCGGGGTTGCAGTCCCTTGCGTGGGCGGCGTTGAGCGTTTGCTTCAGCGCTAGTGGTCGATGGCATGGGTTTAAATTACCACAGGTATAATTGAGGCGGTGAGGGTGTTAACATCCTGTGCCAGAGGCAGCAGTCCCAGCGTCGTGTTTGTTTGTTATTCGTCCTGGCTTCCAAAGGAGCGCAATCTCATGTCAGAACAGGTTCAAGATACACCGACTCATCTGCGTGGCAATGGCCGGCCGATGTTCGAAGAGCGTACGCTCTCGAACCTCAAGGTCAGCGGCAGCATCCCTGAGGAGCTAGATGGCCGTTATCTGCGCAATGGCGCCAATCCGAAGAGCGGGTTCAGCGCCCATCCCTTTCTCGGCGATGGCATGATCCATGGCATCCGGCTCAAGGACGGCAAAGCCGAGTGGTACAAGAACCGTTACGTGCAAACACCGTTCATCTCCAATCCGGACCTGAATGTGCTCGATCTTTCGGTTGCGCTCGACATGACGGCCTCCAAGGCCAACACCCATATCGTGGGGCATGCGGGCAGGTTCCTGGCACTCGAAGAGGGCCACTTCCCCTACGTGTTAAACGGTGATCTCGATACGGTAGGACCCCTTGATTTTGGCGGGTTGTTGAAGGGTTCCTTCACCGCACATCCGAAGATCTGCCCCGTGACCGGTGAGATGCTGGCGTTTGGTTATTCGGCCATGCCACCGTACATGCGATATCTGCGCGTGGCGGCGGACGGTCAGCTGGTGCAAACCGAGAACATCACCGTCGGCGGGCCAACGATGGTGCATGATTTCAACATCACCCGGAATTACGTGATCTTCATGGATCTGCCGGCGGTGTTCGACATGAGCCTGGCGATGAAAGGCGAACTGCCGATCCGTTGGGACGAGAGTTATCCCGCGCGGCTCGGCGTCATGCCGCGCAATGGCACCGATGCCGACGTGCGCTGGTATGACATCAATCCGGGTTATGTGTTCCATCCGCTGAATTCGTATGAAGACGGCGACAACATCGTGCTGGATGTATGCCGCTTCGACTACATGTGGCGTGAATCGACCATGGACTTTGCGTTGCCTTACCTCTGGCGATGGACCATCGACACCCGCACCGGTCGCGTCAAGGAAGAACAGATCGATGACCGTTCAGGCGAATTTCCGAGAGTTGCCGACAGCGTGATCGGGTTGAAGCACCGCTATGGCTATCTTATGGCGATGGCCGAGGGTTTCGGCACCGACCCCAGCAAGAACAGTGGCGCCATCCTCAAGTACGACCGGGTAACCGGGAAACGCACGGAGATCGACCTCGGTCGTGGGTGTATGCCAGGCGAACCGGTGTTTGCGCCGAAAGCGGGCGGGCGCAACGAGGACGACGGTTATCTCATGACTTACGTCTACGATTCGTCAAAGGACGCCAGCAAATTCGTGATCATGGATGCTGCCACCATGGACAACACACCTGTAGCGACGGTTGAATTGCCACGCATTCCAGGTGGATTCCATGGCAGCTGGGTGTCGGCGAGCGTCGCCAACTGAGGGCTGCGCGCGGAGGACTGATCTTGAAACCACTACCGCCGGTAGAAGAAATCCGCGCTTTGGTTGGCCACCGGTTTCCCGGTGGTCACTACACGATCGCGCACTGGGAGAACTTCCTGCTGACGGAATGCACGGGAGCCGGGCCGTTGCCAGACGATCTTGCTCATCCTGTGGCACTCTTTCACATGCCTATCCTCGGCGCGGGTACGAGCATTGGTGAGATGTTTGCGCTCGGTCAGGCAGACTCGGACTCGTCGATCGGCATCGAGAGCTATCAGTGGGAGTTCTTCCGGCCGCTTAAGGAAGAACTGCGTTACCGCATCGATGGGGAAATCATCGAAGCCGACCGGCGGGAAAAAAACGGCCGCACCTTCGATCGCATCGCCTTCCGTTTTGACCTTGCCGACCCGGATGGCGCAGCCGCTGCGCGCACTACGGTGACCTGGCACTACAACCGGGGGCGACGATGAGCGACGCACCGAACGGCCTCAAACCAGACGAACTCAAGAATGTAAAAGCCGGAGACCGTATTCCGGAGTGGGACATGCCGAGTGTACGTCCCGAGCGGATGCGAACGATGGCCGCAATCCTGCGCGACCCCAATCCGGTGCATTGGGACAAGCGGGTGGTCGCAGCCCGGGGGCTTGGTGAACACACCATCAATCAGGGACCACTGGGCTTAAGCTACATGGTCAACATGTTGCACGCGTGGGCCGGGCCCACCTGTGTGCGACGACTTGTCATGCGTTTTCCCTTACCGGTCTTCGACGGTGACCACATCATCGCGCAAGGGCGCGTCACTGCAGCTCGATCAGAGGGCGGCAAACGATTCGCTGATTGCGAGATCTGGCTGCACCGCGAAGGCACCGCCAATCCGCTGGAAGGCGAAGCAACCATCGAGTTGCCTGCCTGAAGAGCCAAAATCTCCCAGCCACTTTTTTCGGAGCTCACGTAATGAAAACCCGCAAGGTTACCTTTGCTTCTCGCCCACAGAATCAACCGGACGCATCGACGTTCGCAGTCGTGGAAGAAACCCTGCCGCAGTTGCAGCCCGGACAGGTGCTGGTGCGGGTCGATCACCTGTCGATCGATGCGTGGATCAGCACGATGCTCGGTGCGGGCAGCCTGCACGGCGCGTTGCCGATCGGTGGCACGCTGCCAGCCCTCGGTGTCGGTACGGTGTTACGGAGCCAGGATCCGTCGCTGCAGCAGGGCGATGCGGTATTCGGGCCGTTGGGGGCGCAGTCGCATGTCGTCTACCCGGCTGGCATGTTGCGTGCACTCGATACCAGTGAGATTCCGGCGCGGGCGCACTGTGGTGTGCTGGGGTTGACCACCGGGCTTACTGCCTGGGTAGGGCTCAACACCATCGGCGGATTGAAGTCGTCAGATACAGTTGTGGTTTCTGCAGCCGCCGGTGCAACCGGATCGGTTGCCTGTGAGATTGCTCGTCTGCGCGGAGGCCGGGTGATTGGCATTGCCGGTGGTCCGGACAAGATGGATTACCTCCTGAATCAGCTCGGTATCGCAGCTGCAATCGACTACAGGTCAGAAGATGTGGCGGCGCGCATCAAGGCGTTGGCCCCACAGGGCGTTAATCTCTTCTTCGATAACGTTGGAGGCACGATCCTTGACGCGGTCCTCGACAATCTCGCCATGGAAGCGCGGGTCGTAATCTGTGGCGCCATCTCCCAGTACCCGCGGCTCGATCAGGTCACAGGCCCGAGCCGCTACCTGAAAGTCGCTGAACGCAACGCATCGATGCGTGGTTTCACTGTGGACTACTGGTCAGCTGCGCACGCCGACGCGGTGGCGGAAATCAGCGCCTGGCAGAAAGCAGGACAGTTCCGGTTGCGTGAAGAGGTTCTGCAGGGCATTGATCGTTTCCCTGAGGCCATGCTCAAGCTCTACAGCGGCCACATCGGCAAGCTCATGGTGGCACCGTGATTCGTCGCCGGGTGTTGATGGCGCTGAGCGGATTGTTGTGTGCAGTTTTCCTCTCCGCTCACGCGCAGGAGTCCGAAGCTCCGCGACGGCCTTTTCAGCTGCCACCCATAGAATATTCGTCTCCCGATGACGTCGGACTCATCGCGCGGATCCACTTCGCTACCCATACCCCGGATTTCAAGCGGGCGCGCGAGTTCTATCGCATGCTCGGGTATACGACAGGGATGGGCGGGTTCCCGCTCACCAATACGCACACCATGGCACGAGCGCTCGGCATGTTCGACATCTGCCAGTACGAACTGGTGGATGGTGAGGTTATCCAGATCCCCGGAAGCCTCAATACGACGAGTGTTGACCTGCTGCAGTTCAAGACCCCCTTCAACGGTGATCCGCCCTATGCGTTGCCGAATCACCTTGGGATGGCCTACGCCTCCATGCTGACGACCGATTTCGGTGGTGACTTGGCCTATCTCCAAAGCCAGAGTGTGAGATTCCTGTCCGAACCATGGGGCGTTCCGGGTAACCGCTATGTGTTCTTCAAGGACCTGGACGGCGTGCTCTACAAGCTGGAAGAAGCCTTTCCGCCTTCGCTGGTTCCTCCGGATTCCGCGACGGATTTGGAAAAGAAAGTCCATATCGTTGCCATGCCTTACATCGGTGTGAATGTCAGTGATCTCGAAGCGTCACTCGCTTTTTATCGACAGCTTGGCTACACAACGGTGGCGCCGTTCGAATATCACGGCAGCCTTGAAGAAGCGCGCGCCTGGGGGCTCGACAAACCTTTCCACATCAAGAGTGCGGATATGGCGCTCGCACGTGGAGATTTTCATCGGCTCCGCCTGACGCAATGGATTGAACCGTTTGATCCTTCGCCGCCGTATCCGCCACCCATCAATCACATCGGCATCAACCGGATTGCGCTGATCGTGGCTGACCTGGATCGGGCAGTGGCTGTACTGAAGTCCAAAGGCGTTCCGTTTCTCTCGGAAATTGCGCCATGTTGTTCCGGCACCGGAGAGGATGAATTCGCGATCATTCATGCACTGGATCCGGATGGCGTCTTTGTTGAGCTGGTGGGGGCGATAAAGAAGCAGAAGCCTGTACCGCCACCACAGGGTTGTCCCGTGCCGGCAATCAAGACAAGGTCAGCGGATCCGTTGGTGCCGCCGGCCTCGGAGAATCCGGGCTCACAACGGTAGAGAAAAGAGGGAACCGGGACGATGACGATGCCGTCCCGGTTCAGTGATCTGTGGTCGGGTCTTACTTCTTCGGCAACCGATGCAGAGCGCAGATCTTGTTGCCGGAGGGATCGCGCAGATACGCGAGGTAGAGACCGCTGCCAGGGCGTTCACCCGGTGGGTCTTCGCAAGTGGTACCGCCATTTGCTACTCCGGCGGCGTGCCAGGCATTGGCGGCTTCCGGAGAAGCGGCAGCGAAGCCGATGGTGCTGCCGTTACCGCCGGTGGCGGACTTGCCGTTGATCGGCGGAGTGATTGCGAACATGCCGGTAGGCGTCATGTAAAAACAGCGGCCCTTGCCGTCCATGTTGCCCGGCTTGTGGCCGAGCGCGCCGAGTACGGCATCGTAGAATTTTTTCGATGCGGCGACGTCGGTTGCGCCGACCATGATGTGACTGAACATAGTGAATGCATGCCTCGCTGGCTGGTTGAGAGTGAATAGCTTAACCAGCACGACGGGATAACCCAAGTGATCAGCCTTCATTTCGGCAGGCGAATGCAGAATGTGTACGACCAGAGCCAACAAAGGGCAGGAGAAAACATGACCGTACCCAACACCGCCGCAAGCACAGCCGCCCGTCGCGGTGCGAATGAGGTTCCGGGTTGCCACGGTGGCCTTGAGAATCTGGATGAAGAGCACGCGTACTGGCTTGATGACATCGATGGCGAAGTTCCCCGCGATCTGACCGGAACGTTTTACCGCAACGGTCCGGGGAGGCAGCGCATTGGCCAGAGCCAGTACGGTCACTGGTTCGATGGGGACGGCATGTTGTGTGCGTTCAGCTTCCTGGATGGCCGTGTGCATTTTCGTAATCGCTACGTGCGAACACCAAAATACGTGGAGGAGACGGCGGCGCAGCGCGTGTTGTATCGCGGTTTCGGTACCCAGGTACCTGGAGGCTTCTGGAAGAACTTCCTGAAGATGCCAGCGAATCCCGCCAACACCAGCACCGTCTGGCATGGTGGTCATCTGCTTGCGCTGAATGAAGGCGGCAAACCCTGGAAACTGGATCCTGCCGATCTCTCGACCATTGGCGAGTACACCTACGACGGTGGCTTGCAGCGGGCGGACGTATTCAGCGCCCACGGCAAAGTGCACGCGGCGAGTGGCGACTACATCAACTTTGGCGCCGGTATCGGCGGATTTGGTCTGTCAGGTCCGAAGCCCTGCCTGACGATCTACCGTATCCGGCCGGACGGACGACTGGCAGAGCGCAAGCAGGTGCCGATCGCCACGTTCCCGTTCTGCCATGACTTTGCACTGACGGACCGGTACGCGCTGTTCTTCATTGGCAGTATCGTCTTCGGCAACATGGTGCCGGTGATTTTCGGAACACGGAGCATCTCGGACCAGATTACGTTTGATCCGTCGATCCCGATGAAAGTGCTGGTGGTCGATCTCAAAACGCTTGAACTGGTGAAGACCTTCGAGACGTCACCGGGGGCGATGATCCACTTCGGCAATTCGTGGGAAGAGGGCGATGAGATCGTGATCGATGGTATGTTCACCGACAACTTCGAGGCCAACCAGACGCTCATTGATGTGTTCAATCCGAGTGGTAAATTCGGTGGTGGTTCATACATGCGTTACCGGCTCAATAGGGCGACGGGTGCACTGTCTGCCGAAAAGGTGACTGCCACGGAATCGGAGTTTCCGACTTTCAACTCAGCCTGGACCGGCCAACGCAACGAAGTGACTTACACCGCCTGTTCAGTAAAGAACGGTGCGGACAGTTTCTTCAATGCGATCCAGCGGATTACGCAGGGAGGAGATGCACAGGTACTGGAACTGCCCAAAGGGCTTTATGGGTCCGAACCACTGTTTGCCCCTCGCGCCGGCGCAACCGAAGAAGGGGATGGTTATGTACTCGAGGTAGTTTACGACGCCTGGTCGCATCGCAGTGAACTGCAGATCTACCGGGCGGCCACCATGGCGCACGAAGCTACTCTGAAGCTCCGGCACCACATTCCCCATCAATTCCACGGCCACTTCACCCCGTCAGTGTTCATGCACTGATGGTCATCATTGATCAGATTTCAACGAGGTAGAAACCATGAGCGGACAAGCGACCAACTACGATGACGTCAAACAGTACCGGCTGGACCCGGAGCGCGAACAACAACTGCTGCAAATGGCGGGCGAGTGTGTGTTCTGCTGGGCGAACAAGGAAGGCCATCCCCTTGGGGTGATCACTGCCTATGTGCCCGTGAACGGCAAGATCTGGATGACTGCAACCCGTGAGCGTGTGCGTATCAAAGCGATCGCCCGCGATGATCGATCGTCAGTCGTGATCACCAGCAAAGGCACGCCGCTCGGTGGTGGCAAAACCGTGACCTACAAAGGCCACACTATCATTCACGACGATGCCAAGACCAAGCAGTGGTTCTACGGACTCCTGGCGCAGGGTATGGCCTCCGCAAAGGATGACGGTAACGCCTTCACCAAGGGGCTTGTACCGGAACTCTTCGTGAAGTTTCTCGATACCCCTGAACGGGTGGTGCTGGAGTTCACGCCGGAAATGTCCATCCCCTTTGATGGCGACAAGATGGCCCTGGGAACAGCGGCTGCGTATCTCGAGTTTGCGAAAGAACAAGCTTGAGCGAACCAGATCAGCTCTCAAACTAACGGATCTACTCTGAGGCGTTGGTCCCGTTTTCTGACTTGCTCTTGATGCGGTACACAATGAGCGCGTTGCCGCCTTTTTGTCCGAAGCTGCCGTAGCCGCTCTGCAGGAACACCATGTCACCTGCAACGTAGGGACCATGCACGTCGATGGTCCCGCCGGACGTCGGCACCCCGTTCACGGAATTGAACGTGGCCCAGGTGTCGTGAGTAAAAAGGACCTTACCCGTCCGGGCATCGTGGACCTGGAATCGGCCATCAAGTGTCGAGGCGAACACCAGTTCATCGGTTGCGGTGATCGACGCGGACATCCCGTGGCGACACGGGTCCTTGCCGGCGCAACCGTCTTCGAGGGGAGCGCTCCACAGTACCTTGCCGTCATCTATGGAGATCGCATAAAGCCCGGGTTTGGCAGCCCCTTCAGCCACGCCGAGGGGAATGTCGCTGATCGGCACAAAGAGTGCACGCATGCCTTCATGCAGTGCCATGCCCCAATGCACACCACCCAGATATCCACCTCGACCAAGATTTGTCGACCAGAGGTGTTCACCGGTATCTGCAACCATCGCATGCACATCACCGGACTTCTGGCCCGCGAGAATCAGGCCACGACCATCTGCTGTGGTGGTGAGTATGGGTGCTGCGCCGAAATCGAGATCGGGGCCTGGCTCATCGGGACAGTTCGGGTGTTTCATGTGGATGGTGCAGGCGAGGTTGAATGCATCCCCACCTGTGAACTGCCTCGTCCAGAGCTTGCGCCCGGTTTTCAGATCCATGGCAATGACGGCATCG
>VGVE01000025.1 GCA_016874135.1 Gammaproteobacteria bacterium
TGCAGATGATTGCCATTTCTGTACTCCTGGCGACACCGCCGTGGGTTTATGAGATCTGGACGTTCAGTGGTTATGTGCTCATGTATGCTGCGGCCATGCTCACACTGGTATCCATGATCCTCTACCTCGTGGCCGCATGGCCGGCGCTGCGTATCGGGCTCGAGCGTCGCTGATCCGAAAAAAAGCGTTCACCGCAGGTTCCTTCCCTGAATTGCGCGCTGTTAGAATGCGCCCCCCTCTGGGCTGGGTGGCAGAGTGGTCATGCAGCGGACTGCAACTCCGCGTACGCCGGTTCGATTCCGACCCCAGCCTCCAACTTCCTCGAGTGCTATCCGCAAGAGATGCCGAGTGCTGATGCAGCCGCCCGAGGGTGCAGGTGAACGGGATGAGCCACGGGAGCTGCCACGTTGAAACCGGATAGCGGTGGTGGCGGTGAAGAGCAGCTGCCGCGACATCTGACGTTTGGAGCGGTGTTGTTCCTGATGCTGAACGGCATCGTCGGCGCCGGGATATTTGGCATGCCTCAGGACGTCAGCCGTCTTGCCGGGGATGCCGGTGTCTGGATGTTTCCGCTGTGTGCATTCCTGATCCTGCCGATCATCCTGGTGTTTGTCTCGCTTGGCAGCCGCTTCTCCGGTACCGGCGGGCCGATGCTTTATGTCGGTTCGACATTTGGCCGCTTTGCCGGTTTCCAGACGGGTTGGGCCTTCTATGTGGCCCGCCTTACGGCCTATGCGGCAAACATCAACCTGCTCTTGACCACGCTGGCCTGGTTCTGGCCTGAACTGACGGGAAACGTATTCAAGCCTGCCGCGCTGCTGGTGATTATCGGTTCGCTGACCCTGCTCAACGTTCGCAGTCCGCGCGGCACGATCAGTACCCTTGGATTTCTGACCTTCGCCAAGTTCCTGCCCCTGTTCGGAATCGTTGGCGTGGGACTGCTGATTATGCCAGCGCCCGAATCGCTGCAAGCCCAGCCAGAACTGGATGTCGGGGCGGCGATGCTCTTGGTGATTTACGCCTATGTCGGCTTCGAATCAGGGCTGGTGCCGGGCGGCGAGTCACAGGTACCGAAGAGGGACATCCCGAACGCGTTGCTGATTGCACTCTTCATCTCGGCGGTGCTGTATACCGGGCTGTATCTGGTCTGTGTACGTCTGTTGCCGGACCTCGCGGCAACTTCGCAGCCGGTGGTTGCGGCGGGGGAGGTGCTGTTCGGACCCGTAGGTGCGGTGATTCTGACCGCAGTGGTCGCGGCTTCCGTGCTCGGTAACCTCATGGCGTCGCAGTTTTCGACGCCCCGGGTCACCTGGCGTATGGCGCGTGATGGTCAGTTGCCGCCGGTATTGGCGCGGCTCGATCCGCGCTCAGCGATGCCCACCGTATCGATTGCGCTCTTCGCAGCAATGGCATTCTTGCTCGGAGCATCCGGCTCGTTCGTTTGGCTCGCGAGCATCAGTGTGGTGGCGCGGGTGCTCATCTACCTCGCCTGCATCGCCACTCTGCAGAGAATGCGGGACGTTGATGGCATCAATCTTCCAGGCGGTTTTCTCGTACCCGCGATCGCCATCACGCTATGTCTCTACCTGTTGGCCCAGGCCTCCCTCACCGCGTGGCTGACAACGGCAGGGTTGTTGCTTGCCGGGTCTCTGTTGTGGGTGTTGGCTCGCAACAAGTCGCTGGCCTGATCGACAGGATCAGCCGGTGGAGGGTGCCTGCGACTGCTGCGCGCCGGATGTCAATCGTTAGAACCGGACTTCCACCCCGGCCTGAACCATGCGTGGTGGTGATGTGAGGATGCCTCGGGTGCGGTCCACGATGTACTTTTTTCCCCCGATGTTCTTGACGGTAGTGAAGAGCGTCACCGGCCAGGTTTCAGGCGTCCAGTTCAAGGAAATGTTCCAGATGTTGTAGCTGCTGATCTCGCCAAACTGGCCATTGCCATTTACCGCTGCTTCGCGCGTATTGGCAAAGTCCGCGTACTGATCGTCAACGTAAACAAGCTCAAGGTGGGCATCCAAGCCGTGCGACCACTTGGCACCGATGCTTGCGGTCACCAGGTATTCCGGCGCGTAAGGCAGTCGATTACCTTTGAGGGCACCGGGAATCAGCGTGCGGTTGTCCACGCGGGTGAAAGCACTCTCCAGATCCGCAGTCGGCAACCATGTCCACGCGAGCTGCGCGTACGGCGTCCAGTTCCAACCGAAAAGGTTCTCGAAGTTCGTGTATGCGGCGAGTTCCAGGCCTTCATAGCGGGTTTCGCCTTCGGCAAGCGGTACGCTGCCGCCGGCGATTGAGCCTACTGCGATCTGGGTATCGAAGTCGGTGCGGAATAGGGTTGCATCGAGGCTTAAGGCGCCAAAATTGGAACGGATGCCGGCCTCAAGGTTGCGACTCTTCTCGGCGTTGACGTGCGTCTGGAAGCCGTTGTTGTCGATGAGATCTTCGGTTCGTGGCGGAGAGAACCCTTCATGCGCACTGGCGAAGAGGGATACCGAATCGTTCAGCTGCCAACTCATGCCGAGGCTCGGTAACCAGGCAGTGGTGGTGGCGTCACCTGAGGCGTTGTTCAAGCCGTTGCTGCGATCATTATGGATACGTTCGTGCCGGATGCCTGGCGTGACTTCGAAGTTGCCAAGCACCAAACGGTTCTGCAGTGATACGGCGTTCGCCCGGGTTTCGCGGGTATTGCGTTCCACGAGCGTACCGCTGCTCGCTACTGGGCTCACACCATTACGTTGCCGTCGCACCTGGTTTTCCTTGTGGAAGCGGGCACCCAGGGTGAGTTGGTTACTGCTGTCGCCGAGTGACCAGTCAACATCGACACGCGGTTCAACGCCGTAGCTGCGATAGGAGCGCAGCCGGCCCTGTCGGGAATTGCACTGATTGGGGTCAACGTTGATACCGAAGGCGCGGGCGGCCTGGAAATTCACCGTCGTGCCGTTGGCGGCATACCTGACCGCGTTGCACTGTGAGTCTGAGGTTGTACTCGCCTGGCGCCACCAATCCCGGTCGAACGTGGCGTGATAGAGGTTTGTAGTCAGCGTGGTTGAGTCAGCAAGCGACCAGTCGTGAGTGATCGAAAAACCGGTGCGGCGTGCATCAAACTCATCATTGCGAAAGGGGTTGTAGCGATAGCCGAAATTGCGCAGCTCCGCATCAGTGATGCCACTGTAACTCACCTTTGAATCTTCGATGTAGTGATTGGCGCGCAGGATAAGGGTGTGGTCTTCACCGGCGTCCAGTAGCCATTTGGCGTTGAAATCACGAATGTGACTGTCCTGGTTGTCTCGGGAACCATCACCGCGTTTGTCAACCACGTCGAACTGCAGCCCGGCGCCGCTGACAAGAGCATGCACGTTGCGATAACCCTCATCGCCTGCAGTCAGTCTGACCAGCCCGGTGAACTCATCCAAGGGAGTAGGCGTGATGTAGTTGATGACGCCGCCGACGGTTTGTGGTCCGTAGAGGTTCACCGCAGCACCCTTGAGCACCTCGATGCGTGCAAACCGGTCAATCGGGGGATGGTAGTAGCTGGCGTTGTCACCATAGGGCGCGTAGGCGAGCGGGATGCCGTCTTCGAGCAACAGCACCTTGGTTGAACGCGTTGGGTTGAGACCCCGCAGCCCGATGTTGGGGCGCAGACCGAAACCTTCCTCGTCGCGCACATTGACGCCAACGGCTTTGCGCAGGGCTTCGCTCGTGGTCATCACGTGCGATTCCGTCAGTGCCTGCGCATCGAGCACCTGGTGTGATCCGGAGAGGGTTGCTGTGCGGTCGCGTGTGCCGAGTACGGTAACGATTTCCAGTTCCCGGCCCGCGGAGTCTGTGCTCGCCGGTTTATCTGAGGGTGTCGGAGCCGCAAGTTCTGCCTGGACCTGGGTTGCGACCGTCAGCAAGGCCAGTAGAGGGAGGGTGCACCGGATGGACGACATGAAGATCACGCTTACTACGTTTGGGCATTCACTGTAAGAAAGTGATTTCTAAAAAGCAATGATTCTCATTTAGATTTTTAGTGCCCGATCTCGAACTGCGAGGCTAGTCATGAGCGCGGTCGATTTTGGGGTAGAAGCAGGGGTATGTTCGCTGGCTGAAAAAGCGGGCCCACATGGCAACTGCCAAAGCCAGATTGCCACCGGCAGAGTCACCTGCAACCAGCAGTTCCTGCACCGATGATTCTGCAGCGGGACCATGATCGAGTATCTAACGATAGGCAGTTCGACAATCATGAATGCCGTCGGCCCTTCCGTGTTCCGGTATCAGGCGATAGTTGGGCAGAAAGACTTCGGTGCGTAGTCGGATGGCTAGCCGATCAGCAATCGACCGGTGGCTGAGTGCACTGCCCGCGGTGTATCCACCGCCATGCAGATAAAGGAGGCGTCGCCCTGGAACGGCGGCAGGAGGAATGAGCCAATCGCCGGTCAGTTCTGCTGATTCAAAGGCCAGGACCCTCGACTGGGGAGAAACAGACTTTCCCGGTGTGTCCATTCTGCTTCGCATCAACTGGATTGAGTCGACACCCGGCGGCGGTGCCTGTTTGTTGCTCTCTTGAATTTCTTGCGCGATACGTCGGTGCTCGGCACTTTCCGGATTCTTTGAAACGAACGTATCGTCGTCGATGTGCAACCAGCGTTCTGGTGATTCTGCGCCAGTCAAAAAGAACTGAGCGATCAGCCACTGCGTGATGAGGATGACGGCGACCACCACTAGGATCAGCGCGACCACTTTCATAGCGTAACTGGCTCTAGGGGTTGGATCGGGAATTCGATTCGGATCAGCAGATCAGCGGGTCGGGTGACAGCGGGATCGTTGATGTAGATCTCGCGGGGCGGCCCGTCAGGCCAGAGCTTCCTGGAAGCGATACTGTTCATTGTGTGTCGGTAAGCATCGCCGACCTGGTCATGCGGACCCTGATGAGGGATCACCGCCACGGTAGAACCCAGGAGATGGCTGATCTGTAGGGCGGAGGTGTGGTTCGAGGGCTCCTTCACGGGCACACACACCTCGACATCGCACCCGCTGAGTTCGTCGACAGGGTCGCGGTAAATCAGCATCGGAGTACCGCTGATCTCCAATGTATCTCTTCCGAGTCCAAGCTTCGCGTGCAAGGCAGCGAAGGCGGCTTGAACATCCAGTTTGATGTGCTGCAGATCCGTCGTCACACGAACACCGGGAATGCAGCGTGTTGGCACCGATTCGATTTGTACCGCATTGTCTTGAGCAGGGGATCGCTCGGGCGCAAGTAAGGTTGAGCGACTGAGGCCGACCTGGTCGAGGGTGTGCGTCATTACCGCAGCGTAGTGATCCAGTAGCAGAATCCGTTCTTCGTTTCCCGCTGCGTTCAGGAACTGCTTGATCTTCTGCAGCGGCATACCAATGCCACGTAATGCCAGGATCTACCCTGCCTGTATCAGCTGATCCGACGCGTAGTAGCGATAACCACTCTCGGGATCAATATGCACGGGGTTCAACAAACCCCTGTCGGCGTAGAGCCGCAGTGCCTTGATGGAAAGACGTGTGGCCTGAGAAAACTGGCAGATGGAGAACCTGCGCATGCGTACGGGATCAATCAGAACGGATGCGCATGATCAGGTCTCCCCCAAGGGCGGAGTCAAGCCGAATGGCCCTGCGTGCGGCGGCGGATGAACGTTTTCGGCGTAGGGTCAGCGCCCCTTGAAGGTCGGCTCCCGTTTCTCCACGAAAGCAGCCACTGCTTCCCTGTGATCTTCGCTACCAGAGGCGCGGATCAGCCGCTCGGCCTCACGGTCGATCGCAGCGTGGTGGTCGATCTCCAGAGCTTCATCAAGATTGTCCTTGATGTAGCCGAGCGCCACCGCAGGCCCATTCGCGACTTGTACCGCGAGTTTCATAGCCTCTGGATAGAGCACATCGTCTTCAACTACCCGGTTAACGAGGCCGAGCGTCTCGGCACGCTCTGCCGTGATGCGTTCGCAGAGCAGCATGAGTTCACGCGCGCGTGCCGGACCAACGGCCCGGGTCAACATCCAGGCGATGCCGTAGTCACCGGACAGACCGATACGTGCGTACCCGGTACTAACAAATGCAGAGCGCGCCGCGATGCGTAAGTCACAGGCGAGTGCGATGGCGAGGCCCGCGCCGGCTGCGGCACCGGGCAGTGCGGCGATGGTTGGTTTGCGCAAGTCTGTCAGTGCACCGGCAATTTCATGATGGCGGGCGCGCATGGTCTGGAAACGTTCATCAGGTGTCTGGCCATCAGGGCTTCGCCGACCCCCCATGCCTTTGACGTCACCGCCTGAACAGAACGCTTTGCCAGCGCCGGTGATCAGCAGCGCACCGACGGCTGGATCGTGGCCACGTTCAGCGATCTGCTGACGGAGTGCTTTCGTGAGTTCATCCGAAAGTGCATTACGTGCTTCGGGTCGACTCAGCGTGATGACTGCGACGCGCTGAACGACTTCACAGGTGAGCTGGTCCGTACCGGTGTCGACTTTCATGGGCGCCATCCTTCTCTGATCAATCCGGGAAGCCGACGAACCGCGCCACCTCGGAAACGGGGCTGCGTTTCGAACGAACATTGTTGGCGGCAAAATCGAAATCCGGATAGCCGATCGCAACACAGGTCTGGATGAGCTGATCATCCGGTATGCCGGCATGCTCTCGTACCACCGGAGACTGCATGATGCCCTGGCTGTTGATCACACAGCCGAGGCCACGTGACCAGGCGGCGAGCACGAGGCTGTTCACCACTGCACCCACATCGAATTGCGCGATGTCGCCGTGTTGCAGTTCCTTGTCATAAGTCATGACGACACAGGCAGGAGCATCGAACTGGCGGAAGCCTCGCAGTACCCAGTCATTGCGGCGCGCTTTGTCGTCCCACGCGATGCCCATTGAGTCAAAGAGCTGCACAGCGATTTCTTTCTGGCGATCGCGGTGCTTGCCCTGGTAGGCGTCATGCGAACGGATTTCGCGCGACGCCGGAATGCCGGCGAGATTCCGCTCCGTATTGCCTTTGCGGATGCGGTCGAGCGGTTCGCCGGTGATGACCCAGAAGTGCCACGGCTGGGTGTTCATGGATGAAGGCGAGCGGATCGCCAGCGTAATGATCTCTTCCATGACCTTGCGCGGCACCGGATCGGGCTTGTAGCCGCGAATGCTGCGGCGATCCATCAGGACGGTGTCGAAATCCACAGAAGGGCTCCCGGCTCAAACAGGTGATTGAGGTTGCCATCTTCCCACGGGCTGAGTGCGATATCCTCCGTATATCCGCAATTCAGGACCCCACATGAAACACAACCGCCTCGGCAAGAGTGGCATCGTCGTCTCCGACATCTGCATGGGTACGATGACCTTCGGCACCATGGCCGATGAAAAGACCGCCCACGCCATACTCGA
The DNA here is from genome assembly GCA_016874135.1 of Gammaproteobacteria bacterium. GTDB lineage: Bacteria > Pseudomonadota > Gammaproteobacteria > Pseudomonadales > Azotimanducaceae > SYFY01. The sequence goes on from VGVE01000025.1 coordinate 7,378, forward strand.
TCGCTGTTTCGATGCCGGCATCGACTTTTACGACACTGCAGAAAACTACCCGGTACCGCCGGATCCATCCTACGCGGGTCGAACGGAAGAGATCATCGGCCGGTGGCTCAAGACCAAGAACCGCGATGCGATCATCATTGCGACCAAGGTCTCCGGGCCAAGCCATGGCTGGCTGAAGGCGGCCACCCGAGCGGGAATGACAGCGCTGGATGCTCACAACATCACCCGTGCAGTCGAAGCGAGCCTGCGCAAGCTGCAGACGGACTACATCGACCTTTATCAAACCCACTGGCCCGATCACGGCACGCCCTATGAGCCGATGCTCGAGGCGCTGGATGACCTCGTTCAGTCCGGCAAGGTCCGAATTCTCGGTTGTTCGAACGAAACCACCTGGGGCCTCACCAAGAGCGTGAATCTGGCGGAGCGGTACGGTCTTGCTCGTTATGAGACGATCCAAAACAACTTCTCCATGAACAACCGGCGCTTCGAAGATGAACTTGCGCAGGTGTGTCGGCAGGAGAAGGTCAGCCTGATTCCGTATTCTCCCCTCGGTGGTGGGGTGCTGTCCGGAAAATACCTGGATGGGCAATGGCCCGCAGGCGCGCGCTTCAGCAGCTATCAACAAGCTGGCCCACGACAGGCGGCCATGGTGAGACGCTTCGTCAATGAAAAGTCGCTGGCATCTACCGCCCGCTTCAAAGCCATTGCGGAGGCTGCCGGTATGTCGCTGGTGACCATGGCGACGGCGTGGAGCAAACAACACGACTTCGTGGCGTCGACGATTGTGGGCGTGACCAAACTCGAACAGCTGCCCGATATCCTGGCGGCTTCGGATCTGACCTTGAGTGCCGACGTGATGAAGCAGATCGATCAGGTTACCCGGGAAATTCTGTATCCAATGGGTTGAATCGAACCGCGACAGCGCAGCGTGACAATCCGTGCCAGGACTAAGGAATGAAGATGATCGTCGCGTCTCCTTCCGTAGTTCCGAGATCGATATGACCCCAATGCCCGGTTGTTAGAGGTGGCCTCACTTCTTTGGACAGCAGAATCCGCAAAGTAAGTGGATTCGCTGCAATGTAGCGTTTTCCACGGATCGGGTGCTGGCCCTTCTAAGGCCAGTGCCCGAGCGGTGGGTAACGCGGTCTTCATGCCGCCAATCGCTGGTTTTCAAAATACACGCCATCCGGCGTGGGGTCACCCAGGGCCATGTGCGGACGACGGGTGTTGTAGAACGCCACGTACCGCTCCAGATGATGCCGGGCATCCGCCATACCGGTATAGGCCCGCAGATACACTTCCTCGTACTTCAGTGAGCGCCATAACCGGTCGATGAAGACGTTGTCCCGCCAGGCACCTCGACCATCCATGCTCTGCAGGGTGCCCGTGGCGCCTACAGCCGCTACGAACTCCACACTCGTAAACTGGCTCCCTTGGTCCGTGTTGAGGATCTCCGGCGCCCCATAGCGGCTTACGGCGTCCTCAAACGCGTCAACGCAGAAGTCGGCGGTCATCGTGTTCGACAGCCGGAAGCTCAAGACCCGGCGGCTGTGCCAGTCCATGACGGCTGCGAAGTACACAAACCCGGACTTCATCGGAATGTAGGTGATATCCATCGCCCACACCGGGTTGGGACGATCGATCGTGAGCTCCCGCAACCGGTACGGAAACACCGCATGTTGCGGGTTTCTCTGCGTCGTTCTCGGGCGCCGATACAGCGCCTCGATTCCGGCCAGGCGCATCAGCGTGGTCACCCGGCGCCGACCGACCTGGATCCCCTGGTCACTCAGGAATCCCTGAAGCTTGCGACTGCCGGCAAAGGGAAACTCAAGATGCAGGGCATCGAGGCAGCGCAGGATCGCCTCATCCTCTGCTGACAGGGGAACGGCCTTGTAGTACACCGTGGAGCGGGCGATGCCCAGCGCTTCAGCCTGCCGGGTCACCGGCAGTTCGTGCTTCGGGTCGATCATCGCCTTGCGCTCGGTCGGTCCAGCTTGCCGAGCGCTTGCCCTAAAAAATCAATCTCCATGGTCAACTCGCCGACCTTGGCTTGCAGTTCCTGAACCGTGGGTCCGCTCTGCTGTGCGGCCTTTTCCGCCTTGGTCATGAAAATGTTCTCAGACTGCTGCAGCAGTTGGTTCTTCCACTCCATAATCTGGTTCGCGTGAACGTCGAACTGCTGCGACAGTTCGGCGATGGTCTTCTCGCCCTTCAGCGCCGCCAGAGTGACTTTCGCCTTGAATTTCGCACTGTGGTTCCGTCTCGGTCTTCTCATCTCTGCTCCTCCGGACTTGCATCCATTGTTGAGCAGCAATTCCACTCATGCGACTGTCCGATTTAGCGCAGCCACCTCTATGTGTCCGAGGATGTTGTTGCCGTCCTACACGGTATCCGCCTGCCCCAGACTGTCGGGCTGATCCACATAACGACTGCGGCCGCCTTTCTGCAGTGCGTTGATCAGGGAATCGAGTCCACCGGCTGCTGCTGTGTTGCGTGCGAGGCCCTGGCCGAGTGCCGGTGCAACCTGCCCGATCACATCGCGGATCTGTTCCGGATTAAGCCCGAACTGTCGCGCGAGCTGTGTGACAGCCGGATTGTTCTGGCTGCCCGCCAGCAGATCTATGAGGTTCATCGTGTATCCCCCGTTCTTGATGTAGTGCGATCAAGCGTGTTCCTGTGAAATCGCCTGCGCAACTGGTGTTTGTAAAAAAAATAGTATCCTCCTGCTCCAGACTGCTTCGTGAATCGAAGGTGGGCCCTTGTGACAGACCTGCACCCTGAACTCGGCAGACATCCCCGCAACAGGTACTTTGAGTGGCGCCTACCCTCCGTTGTCCAGAGGCGCATCTCTGAGGCGCAGGCTGTGCAGTATCGCGAGCAGGGATACTTCCTGTTCGAAAACGCTTTTTCCGCTACAGAGCTGAGTACGGTGATCGCGGCCATTGCGCCACTCGAAGAGCAGACCGAGTCTTTTCTTCAAAGCCGGAAGAACGGAACTTACGGAATCGCCCGGGCGAATCGGATTACGTTCTCTCCGCACCTCGTTGCCCGCTCGCAGGTTCTGCGGGAGTTCTCCATGCACCCGGTTCTGATAGATCTTGTCCATGACCTCATTGGTCCGCCCGCGCGCCTCTACTGGGACCAGGCGGTCTACAAAAAGCCCGGGAATCCGGAAGAGTTTCCATGGCATCAGGACAATGGCTACACCTATGTTGAACCGCAGCAATACCTGACCTGCTGGATCGCGCTCACGGACGCGACAGAGCAGAATGGCTGTCCATGGGTGGTGCCCGGGCTGCATCGCCTCGGGACACTCGAACATGTGATGACACCACTTGGCTGGCAGTGTCTCGACGAGCCTCGCGCAGCGGTCATGGTGGAAGCGAAGGCCGGTTCGATCGTGGTGTTTTCCAGTCTGACGCCGCATCGTACTGGGCCGAACCTGACGGATTCAATTCGTAAGGCCTACATCCTGCAGTACGCACCGGATGGTGCGACAGCTTTTCCTGCAGGTGGGGAGCCGGCAGTCTGCGCTGTCGAAGATCGTCAGTATCGGGTGTGTTAAAACACAAAGACCCCTCTCTTGTGCCGTTAGAAGCTGCTACGGATCTGGCTCGAGGAGACGTCGGTTCGGAACTCGCTTTCCGAAACACCCTCACAAAGTTGTGAAAGGGCAGAGGGGATTACCAGCGATTCGAGGGTACAGAAGCGGTCCCCCATGAGGCGCCCAAAAACCAGGAACCGGATGTTCTGATCACCCAGGAAACTGAGCGCGTCCTGGCGTGCTGCCGGGTCACTGTAGTACTTCCCTTCGGCAATCCGCACGACTGTATCCGCGCCAACGACAAAAGTTGCTCCTGGAAACAAGGCGGCTTTTTCGGCGAATGTGGGTGCATGTGTCAGCCAGAACGGCCGATCAAGTGCCTCCTGTCCTTTGCTGAGTCGATCCGCGATTTCCTGATAGTCGAGCGGAGCCTTGTCGACGTTGCCGATCGAGAGTTCAAGCGCTGCTTTGAATCCTGTGCGCTCTTCTGCAATCCGGACCATCTGTCGGTGACCTTCGTGCAGCGGATTGAATGAGCCGGGAACCAGGAGGCGTCCATCGTGAACACCGCTTGACCAGGCTTTCTGCGTGCCGGATATGAGTGCGTGCCATACAGGCTCACCACGTGTACTGCGGGTTTCCGCCGGAGGCGCATCACCCAGCAAAATGCCAATGAATTGCCAGAGTGCATCCGCCAGTGCGATCTCTTCCGCCGCCCGATCGGCGGAAAAATTTAGTGCTAATGCGTGAGTTGCGAACTCCGTTTGGATGGCAATGTGTGCCCTGTGAGCACCTTTTTTCTCGCGATCCGTGGCAAGGCTTGCGGTGCAACCAAGTCCGAAGACGGCGTCGCTGCTCAGCCGTCCTGCCTGCAGGTAAGCAGACATGGCGAGTGCACGCGCGGTTGCATCCGAGCAGGCGCTAGCCTGAAGTTTGCCAAGCAGTTGCTGCAGGGCAGGTTCCGCGTAAGGCACACGCACATCGAGCACGGTTCTGGAAGCGCCCGGGGTCGACAACATCTCGGCGATAAAAAGGCTGCCGCCGCCCGTGATATGGAAGACACCTTTTTTTGCTGCCTCATGCAGGCGCTTCGCTCGCTCGGTCATGTGTCAGTCGCTCTTCAGAAACTGGTCGGTGAGGGTACAGAAACGATCCAGCTGGTCATGGTGCACCCAGTGCCCGGCTTTTTCGATGTTTTCCATTTGCACCTTGGTGGCTATAAAGTACTTCGCACGACCGTCAACGGTTGGATCCGAAGCCCATGACTCCGTGCCACGGAAGAGAAGTGTTGGGCAGGTGATGCGCGCGTAGATTTTGTATTGCTCTTCAAACGGCAGCTGGTTCGGCGAGAACGAGCGGACGTAGTTGTCGAACTTCCAGGAGAACGTGCCGTCTTCGTTCTGGTTGCTGCCGTGAATCGTCAGGTGCCGAGCCTGCGCTTCGGAGAGATGCGGATTTTCTGACTGCATCCGCTCGTAGGCTTCTTCGAGGCTCGCGTAACGGCGTGGTATGCGTCCGGAAATCGTGCGCAGTTCGTTGATCCACGCTTTCAGACGGTTGTCGATGGGTTGATTGATCCGTTCCTGGATGAGCTGTGGCGGCGGGCCCATGCCTTCGATGGCCACGAGTTTGCGCACGGTTTCCGGGTAGAGCCCCGTGTACATGAGTGCAATGGAACCACCCAGGGAATGCCCGATGATGGTCACCGGGTGCATGTTTTTCTGGTGGATGAGCTGGGCGATGTCGTAGACATAGTCCGTCATGCTGTAGCTGCCGCCCAACATCCATTGGGAGTCGCCATGGCCACGCAGGTCGGGCGCGATGATGTGATAGTCCTGCCGAAAACGTTCAGCCACCCAGTCCCAGTTGCGGCAATGGTCGCGGCCACCATGGATCAACAACATCGGTGGCGAGCCTTCATTGCCCCAGTCGACGTAATGCAGGCGCATGCGCTGCGAAAAATAGACGTGTGAGGTGGGTCCCAGCATTGTGGTTCTGCCAAAAAAGGTGATGTGACCAGTATAGAAGCGCGGCTGGACAGAAGCGCAGCTACCGTGCAGCGAACACGCGAATCCCGCGTGACCAGGTACCAACCACTTTCAGCCGCAGAAGGTCTTCGGGCTTCATATTGAGGGGATTTTCCGACAGCAGTACCAGGTCTGCCCGCTTGCCCCTTTCGAGAGTGCCTTTCGATTCCTCTTCGAAGTATTGCCACGCTGCGCTGCGGGTGATTGCGGCGAGCGCATCACGAATGCCGATGCGTTTATCTTCGCCGAGTACCTTGCCAGAGCGGGTCTGGCGGTTTGTCGTTGCCCACAGCAGTCGGATCATGTCTGGCGGTACGACCGGTGTTTCGTTGTGCACTGTGAACGGTATCTGTCGGTCGTTGGTGGAGCGCAACGGGCTGATGCGGAAGGCCCGTTCACCAAGCACTGAATCACGGTGCCAGTCACCCCAGAAAAAACTGTGCGCGGAAAAGTAAGATGGCACGACGCCGAGTGTTCGCATGCGGTCGAGTTGATCCTCCCGAACGGTCTGTGCGTGGATCATCACAGTACGGTGGTCAGGCATGTTCTTGCGGCCGGCGAAACTTTTTTCCACCGCGTCGAGCATTGAATCTATCGCCGCATCGCCATTGGCGTGAGCCATTAACTGGACGTTTCGGCCGACCACCTCGTGCACCCGGCTGTCAGTCACTTCCTGGGCCATGGTGGGGTAGCCGCGATAGTCGGGCGCTGTACCGGGTGGTGGAACGTGGTACGGCTTTGACAGCCGCGCGGTTTTTCCCTGGGGCGAACCGTCGAGGAACAGCTTTACCCCTCCCACGCGAAAACCATTAGTGTACTTCCATGAGTGAGAAGGAAGCGGTGTCCCAGGTGTTGCAAACTGGGTTGTTACGTAAGCGACGGTGTCGAGTGTTAGTGCGCCTTGTGCGGCCATGGATTGAAGCAACCCAAGCCCCGCGGGATCAGTTGCGCCGTCTTGCACCGTGGTAATGCCGTAGCTTGCTTAGCGGGCCAACGTACGTTCGATGAGGTCCGCACTCCACTTCAGTTGAGCCGCGCCCCACAGCGGCATCGTCGCTGTTTCTTCGAGCACACCGTTCGGTTCGCGCGAGCCGGGCTTACGGCGGATATGACCACCCTCCGGATCGGCAGACGCTGCGGTGTACCCCACGCGGCTGAGAGCGAGGTTGTTCGCAGCGAAAAGATGACCAGAGACATGCAGCAGGACAACGGGATGTTCGCTGCTCGCGGCATCGAGATCCTCTTTTTCCGGATGCCGGTTTTCTCGCAGCAGGGAATCGTCGTAACTGAAGCCGATGACCCATTCACCCTTCGGGATCTGCTTTTCTTTTATGTGCCGACGCAGGGTCTGTTGCAGGCTCTTGAAGTTCGTAACTTCGCCGACAGGTGGTGAGGAGACGTTGGCGAAATCCAGGGTAGAAGCTGAAAACAGCAGATGCCCGTGCGCGTCGATGAAACCGGGCAGCAGTGCGTTGTTTTTGAGGTCGATGACTTCCGTTTCTGTCCCGATCCAGGCCTTTGCCTCCAATGAGGGTCCCATCCAGACGATACGGTCATCGTTGATGGCGAGTGCCGTGGGTTCCTCCTGTTCACCCGCGCGATCACCCGCTGCCTTGCCGGTTTCTCGCAGCGTGACAATGTTGTCGCCGATGAAGACCGTATCGGCGGGTGCCGCCCAGGCACCCGCTGCAAACAGCAGTGCGGACAAACCGAACGCGACAGTCCGGCTACGTGCGGGAACGATGGGCTGCATATCGGTCAATCTCCGCTTTGATCACCGGCGCCAGCAGGTAAAGGCCGATGAGATTGGGGATGGCGATAATGAACACGAGGGCATCGGACAGATCCACCACGGCTGTGAGTTCGATGCTGGCACCGATGATCACGAAGCCGAGGAAGATCAGCTGAAAGCCAATGCGCGCGAGGCGAGAGTCGCCAAGCAGGTAGGTGAATGCGATAACGCCGTAGTATTCCCAACCGATGATGGTGGAAAACGCAAACAGGAGCGCACACACAGCGAGCGGGATGCCGGACCAGGAGAGCGTCGATTCAAACGCCCGGGTCGACAGTTCGATGCCGCTGAGCGTACCCGGCGCAACCGCGTCATGGCCGGTGATGATCAGCACCAGTGCGGTGAGGGTGCAGATCACTACGGTGTCGATGAACGGTCCGAGCAGACCGATGTGCCCTTCGCTCGCCGGAAACGGCGTGCGCGCGGTGGAATGAGCAATCGCCGCTGACCCCAGACCCGCCTCGTTGGAGAATACCGCCCGGCGAAAGCCGATGATCATCACACCGAGTACGCCGCCTGCCACGCCTTCCGGAGAAAATGCGCCGTGCCAGATGCGGGCAACCGCTTTAGGTAGCCGTTCGATGTCCAGCAGGATCACCAGCAGCGCGAGAACGATGTAAAGCAGCGCCATGAACGGCACCATTCGTACGGTGGTTGCGGCGATGGAACGGATACCGCCGAGCGTGATCACGCCAACCGCGATGGCCATGATCAACCCCACAAGCCAGCCCATGCCGGCGATCGGACTGGCGTCGCCACCCGTGATGTCGATAAGAATCGCAGCAGACTGGTTCGACTGGAACATGTTGCCGATGCCGAGGCAGCCAAGAACCATCGTCGCCGCGTAGAAGCCGCCCAGCGCTCGCCCGAGACGCGGCCGATTGAGTTCCCCGAAGCCGTGCCTGAGGTAGTACATCGGTCCGCCAGACACTTTTCCCTGCGCGTCGATGCGCCGGTAACGCACACCCAGTGTGCACTCCGCCATCTTGGTGCTCATGCCGAGAAGTCCGGCAACGATGAGCCAGAAGGTGGCACCTGCGCCGCCCATGGAGATTGCAACCGCCACACCGGCGATGTTGCCGATCCCCACCGTGCCACTGATGGCGGTTGTCAGCGCTCTGAACTGAGAGATTTCGCCAGGATCGTCCGATTGCGCATATTTGCCGGTCAGGACTGCCCAAGCGTGCATGAAACCACGCACGTTGATGAAGCGGAGGTAAACAGTGAAGAAGAGACCCCCGATAATCAGCCAGAGAACGATGAGCGGCAGGTCAGCGCCGGCGACAGGTACAGCGAAAAAAAAAGTGGACTCCACCGTATCGGTCAGCGGCTGCACCGCCGAGTTGATGATCTGGTAGATCGTTTGCGCGGAAGGATCTGCGCCGCTCATCTGGATATCTGTCCGGCTCGCGATCCGCCTGCGGTCCGTTGAGTGCCGGCTTGTAGCAGAATCCCGAACCTTCGAGATGCATGGCAATCTTGGGAAAAGACGCGGGAGTTGGAATGTCGCTCGTCAGGAATCTTCATGTATTGCTTGCCTACGAGACCGTGATCGGCTTTGTCATCCGCATGGCGCTGGCGTTCTCTGGCTCCGCGTCGCTCGCCAACAAGGCCGTCAGGATTCTCCCCCACATCATCGACACCGTACTGCTCGGCTGCGGTTTTGCTCTAGTCTTTGCGCTCGACCATTCCTTCGGTGAAAGCTGGCTGACCGTCAAACTGCTCGCACTGCTGGCCTACATCGGCTTCGGAGTGCTGACGCTGCGTGCATCCCGCACCCCGTTGCGGCTGCTCGGTGCGGCAGGCGCACTGCTCAGTGTCGGTTACATCTTCCTGGTGGCGTTGTCGCGCAATCCCTTGCCGTTCTAGAGGTAGGATTGGACGATCAAAGCGATCGCGAAATCAGTTCCTTCATGATCTCGTTGGTACCGCCGTAGATCTTCTGCACGCGCGCGTCGGCATACATGCGTGAGATTTCATACTCGTCCATGTAGCCCGCACCGCCGTGCAATTGCAGACACTCATCGACGATTTCGTTCTGCTTCTGCGTACACCAGTATTTCGCCATCGATGCTGTCGCAGCATCCAGCTTGCCTTCCAGGTGCTGAAGCAACAGCTGATCCACGAAAGTGCGTGCGACCAGCGCTTCAGTCTTGCACTCGGCGAGCTTGAACTTGCTGTTCTGGAAGTCGATCACGCGTTGACCGAACGCCTTGCGCTGTTTGACGAAGTCGAGGGTGACTTCGAGCGCCCGCTCGATGCCGCAGACGGCGGCCTGGGCAATGTTGAAACGCTCCTGAGGCAGCTGCTGCATGAGCTGCACGAACCCTTTGCCTTCTTCTTCACCGAGGCGGTTGGTCACCGGTACCCGGCAGTCGTCGAAGAACATCTCGGAGGTATCCGCGGAGTGTTGACCGAGTTTTTTCAGGTTCCGCCCGCGCTTGAAGCCCGGGTTGTCGGTTTCGACGACCAGCAGCGAGATACCGCGCCCACCCTGGCTCGGATCGGTTTTCGCCACAACGATGACAAGGCCGCAGTGCTGGCCGTTGCTGATGTAGGTCTTGGCGCCATTGATGACGTAGTCGTCTCCATCACGGATCGCGGTGGTGCGAACCGCCTGAAGATCCGAGCCGGTGTTCGGTTCGGTCATGGCGATCGCCCCGACGATTTCGCCGGAAGCCATCTTGGGCAGCCAGCGACGCTTCTGGTCCTCGGTAGCGTAGTTGAGGATGTAGGGAGCGACGATGGTGGAGTGAACCTGGTTACCAAAGCCGCCAAGCCCCGCATATAGCATCTCTTCCATGATCACGGTTTCGTGGCGGTAATCGCCGCCGCCGCCACCGTACTCAGCAGGAATTTCTGCACAGAGCAGACCCGCTTCACCGGCCTTGAACCAGGCATCCCGGTCGACGATGCCGGCTTCTATCCAGCGATCGTTGTGAGGCTTCAGCTCGTTTTGGAAAAACCGGCGAGCCGCATCGCGAAGGATGCGCAGTTCATCGTTTTCCCAGGGCGAGGTGTAGTTCTGGAAGAGCGGGCTGGTCATTTGTCGTGTTTGGTCCGTGAAATCAGCGCGGGATTAAACCTGAAGCGCTGCTGGGTGTGTAGACGAGCAGGGACAGACCAGCAAGGACAGACGAGCCAGGACAGACGAGCTGGATTCAGGCGAGCCCGGATCAGGGCCAGCCCGCTCCGGCATGGGGTGCTGCAGCGATGAGCACTTCCGCACTTCGCTCGCTACGGCATTTGTCGGGGTGCGAGTGTCTTGAGGTCAGCACAAAGAGGCTGTTGCCGCCCGATCCGCCGAGCATGCAGGCGTACGCACCCCGATCTGTGGCGATTCTATGGGTGACCTTGCCACCTTCCTCGACCCGAATGCATTCATTGGTCGTGGGGGAGGCGATCCAGATCCCGCCGGCGAAATCTAGGCAAATGCCATCGGGAACAGCGCCGTCGGCGAGTTCCGCCCACACCCGGCGATTGTCCAGACCGCCTTCCGGGGTAATGTCGAACGCCGTCAGGCGATTCGCGAACGACTCACCCACAATCAGGGTGCGACTATCCGGCGTGATCACCGTGCCATTCGGAAAAACCAGCTCACTCGCAACTATTCTGGCGCTGCCATCCGGATCCACGCGAATCAGCTCAGTAGGTCTTGGCTTTTCGCCAGCATGAAGGTCGAAGCCAAAGTTGCCCACCCAGGCGCGACCAAAGGCATCCACCACCATGTCGTTGCAGCGACCTTTGGCGAGCGAGGAGAGATCCGCATGTACGGAGGCCGCGCCGTTCTTCATTCGCAGCAGACTACGATCTTCCATGGAAACAACGAGCAAAGACCCGTCCGGCATCCAACCGAGACCAGACGGACATGCGGGCACCTCAAGTACCTGGGTCGGATTGCCACCCGAATCGAATTGGAGCACGTGGTGTGCTTGCATGTCGGAGACGTAGAGATGACCTGCATGCCAGCGCGGACCTTCGCCGAAACAGAGGCCTCTTGCAAAGACCGTGGCGGTCAATTCAATGGACATGGGGGTGCTCTTCCTAGGCTCGGGGCCACGTTAGCACGCCCGTCAGGGCGGGGTGTCTCAAGTAGCTCTGCAGTATTTGTTCATCCGGACCGGTAGTCCCCACTTCTCATCAACCTCAATTCGGTTATTCTTGCGCCTCCTAAAACGGAGGTGTTCATGAAAACACTCAACACGATGCTCAAAGCGCTGTCGATTGCCATGTTCGCACTGATCGTTGGTGCGTGTACCCAGGAAGCCAAGCAGGAAGCCTCTGAGGCGGGTGCTGCCGATGCAGCTGCTGCCGCAGGTGATGCTGCCGCCGCTGCCGGTGACCCTGCTGCTGAAGCCGGTGAAGCCGCTGCCGCTGCCGCTGCTGCTGAAGGTGCTGTCGACGCCGCTGCTGCAGGTGCTGAGGCCGTAGACGCTGCTGGTGCAGCAGTTGATGCTGCTGGTGATGCCGCCGCCGATGCCGCCACAGACGCTGCCGCTGCTGTTGGTGACGCAGTTGATACCGCTGCCGAAGCTGTAGAAGGCGCCACGACCAACTGAGTTCGGACGAATGATCGGGGATCGAGGTGCAAGGCCTCGATCCCCTGATCAGCGGTGAGTTCGGCCCTGTCTGCCGCTCAAAGGATGACGGCTAACGCGTTCGGTCAGCTCGGTCTCCCGAGGGACTCGAGCCATCGGTTTATCCCGGCTTCGAGGCTCGAGAGTTCATCCTCACTCAATGTCGCGTAGTGAACGGACCGGGGGCTGGCACGCCACCGGCGCAGTTGTTCTTCAGGAACGCCGCAAATGGCACAAAGCTCGGTCGTGTCGAGCGCATAGCGGCTCATCAGCAAACGCAGACGCTGGTTGGGATTGCGCGTATCCGAAGATCGGCCCCCCCTTTCGCTCCGGCGCAGTTCTGCCGCCAAAGTGCGAAGCTCGCCAACGTCGCGTGCCGTGAGTTCGGATTCGTGCACGTCGCTTTCGATGAAGTTTTCACCTATCGCCAGCTCGACGTGCTGGATGTACCGTTTGAGCAGGGTTCGATAGCCCATGGCCGGACGTTACGAACCGGTTGTTTCATGTGGATGACCGATTCATGACAGAACCCTGTCATGGGTCTCCGGGCCATGAGTCTCGGGATAGACCCGCGCACTCTTAACCTGCGCGGATACCCCGCTTGCGGCAGCCTCAGGTCAAATCCTGGCCGCGAGAATCTCGCCGATCGCCTCTAGGGGTACTGTCGGCGCGTGCCGGGAAATGACCTTGCCGAACCCGTCCACCAGGAATTTGGTGAAATTCCAGGGGATGTCGGTCTTGCCGGTGTCATCCGGCATTTCCGCTTTCAGCCACTGATACAAGTCGCAGGCGCTGTCGCCGTTGACGTCGATCTTGGCAAACATCGGGAAGTTGGCGTTGTAGCGGCTTTTCGCAAACTCGAGGATTTCGGCGTTGCTCCCGGGCTCCTGGGCCCCAAACTGGTTGCACGGAAACGCGAGGACCGTGAATCCTTTCGAACCAAAAGACTCCTGCAGAGTACGCAACCCGGCGTACTGGGGAGTGAGTCCTCAGCGGCTCGCTACGTTGACGATCAGACAGTGTTTGCCGGCGAAGTCCGCCAGGGCGACCGGATTGCCTTCAATGTCGTTCATGGTCAGTTCATGGAATCTGGACATGCTTGTCTCTTGCATTGACCCTGATCAGGGGAAGGGATGTTGCTGATCTTTTTCCAGCCGCGCTCGATGTAAGCGGTTTGATATCCGGTCGTGCGCTTGCCGCGATCCATGGTAGCCGTCGGGGCCCGCCGGTGCTCGCCCGCGGTAGGTGGTTTTGCCCAGGTCCCTTGGTTAACATACCACGCCCTCCGGATTCCGGGGAAGCATGACACCAAGAGAATAAGCCACTCAGTGGACACACAGGGGGAAACATGCGCGATGTAGTCATCGTGGACAGCGTTCGTACGGGCCTGGCCAAATCATTCCGGGGCTCTTTCAATCTCACCCGTTCGGATGACATGGTGGCGCATTGCATCGATGCGTTGCTCTCCCGCAATCCGAATCTTTCGCCCGATGAAGTCGAAGACGTTGTAGTCGGTGCTGCCAGCCACTCCGGTGAGCAGGATGGCAATCTGGCGCGCCTGGCGGTCATCCTGTCTCGCCTGCCGGTGACCACAGCAGGCGTCACCATCAACCGTTTCTGTTCTTCAGGCCTCCAGTCCATCGCCATCGCGGCCAACCAGATTGCTTCAGGCCAAACCGAAGTAGCAATCGCCGGCGGTGTCGATTCGATCTCCATGCGTACCCGTCAGACCGCGGGCAAGGCTGAACAAAACAAGCGTCTGCTCGAAGAAAAGCCCGAGATTTTCATGGCGATGGGCAACACTGCCGAAGTGGTTGCGCGTCGTTATCAGGTGACCCGTGAAATGCAGGATGTGTACGCCCTGCAGAGCCAGCAGCGTTACGCCAAGGCGCAAGCCGCAGGCTGGATCGCCGAAGAAATCGTCCCGATGCAGGCGACCATGCTGAAGGTCGACAAGGAAACCGGTGCCGAATCGCGCGTCCAGGTCACTATCGACAAAGATGAGTGCAACCGCGGCGACACCACGCTGGCAGGCCTCGCCAAGTTGCCCCCCGCGTTCGAAGAAGACGGCAGCGTGACCGCAGGCAACGCATCGCAGCTTTCAGATGGCGCTTCCATGACCCTCATGATGTCCGCGCAGCGCGCGGCCCAGCTCGGTCTCAAGCCAATGGGAATTTTCCGCGGCTTCACCGTCGCCGGTTGTGAGCCCGATGAAATGGGTATCGGCCCGGTGTTCGCGATTCCCCGGCTGCTCGAAAACGCCGGCCTGAAGCTCAACGATATTGACCTTTGGGAACTCAACGAAGCCTTTGCTTCCCAGGCGCTGTACTGCCGCAACAAGCTCAGCATCGACAACGAGCGCTACAACGTCAACGGCGGCAGTATCGCGATCGGCCACCCGTTTGGCATGACCGGCTCCCGCCTGACCGGCGCGGTACTGCGCGAGCTGAAGCGTCGCAACAAGAAGTACGGCGTTGTCACCATGTGTATCGGTGGCGGTCAGGGTGCGGCAGGCCTCTTCGAGGCGGTCTGAACCCCGTTCCTGCCAGTGTCGACCCGAAACACAATGAAACGGCGTCGAAACTGGCAGGAAACAGCACTTCGGCATACTGACGTCAGGAGTTACGCAGAAAACGAGAATGCGCGTCGGCAACAGCCCTCGAATCTCGCGAAGAACGGGCGACAATAACAGATACGACGATAACGTGGGCGACTACAAAAGCACCCGAAACGTCTGTGTCATGAAGCCTGGCCCTCAGTCGGGGGCTTGGGCGCTGCTCCTCATTCTTGGTCTGATCACCGTGCCTGCTCACGCGGTCAAACCGGATGAAGGGGTGCTAGCCAGAGCGGAAGCCGTGCTGCCGCCGTCCCGTCCGGTTTCTTACACCACCGCCACCAATGAAGAACTCGATGCCCTTGGCGCACGCTGGGGTTATCTGAGTGCGCCCGAACGTCGGGCCTTGCTAGCCGAAGTGCGACGTCGCATGGCCCAGAACACAGGCAACACGGGTGGCGTGCGCATCCAGTCGACTCGTCAGTTCGGTGTGGTAAAGCGACTTGATGGCACTACCATCCGCGTTGAGCGTCGCATCATCCGCATGATCCCGGCCGACCAGGGTTACGGGACCGGGTTCGAACAACGCGCAGACCGTGATTCAGCCTCTTTGCCTTCAACCCCCCAGGAAGCCGAGCACCGGGCTCTGGAGCAGGAGCAGTTGCAGCGGGCTGGGGGAGCGGATCCATCCGGCACGCTGCCTGTTAAGCGGCTTCCGGCCGAAGGCATGCTGCCACCATCAGCGCCGCTCGAGCGCGGGTCGTTGCGTTCCCCTGAAAGTTCCCATTAGGCCGCCTCGGAAGTCAGCTGCAGTGGCCATCACCCTAGTTGACGCCTAAGTGGACATTGAGGGTGCGCGTCTGCTGGTTGTCGATGACGATCCGGAAATCCGCGAGCTGGTCGATGCCTATCTGGTGCAACAGGGATTCAAGATCACCTGTGCCGAATCGGGCGTAGAGATGTTCGAGGCGCTCGGAAAAGAAACCTTCGATCTGATCCTGCTCGATCTCATGCTGCCCGGCGAACATGGTCTTTCGCTTGCCGGACGTGTGAAGCGTGAACTCAACACGCCGATGATCATCGTTTCTGCAGCCGGTGAGGATGTTGACCGGATCGTCGGACTGGAAGTAGGCGCCGACGATTACCTTTCCAAACCATTCAACCCAAGGGAGCTGCTGGCCCGGATCCGGGCAGTATTGCGTCGGGCTGCAGCTTCCGCTCCGGCAGCTCCGACATCTGCCCAACGGTTCCGGTTTGGTGCGTACACCCTGGATGCTGTGACTCACCGCCTGACCAGGGGCAATGACGAAGTTCCGTTAACGACCGGCGAGTTTGATCTGCTGGCGGTGTTCGTACGGCATCCAAACCGCTTGCTTGACCGGGACCGCATCCTCGATCTGCTCACCGGTGCCGAGCGGCTGCCGTTTGATCGTTCGATCGATGTACGGGTGACGCGTCTACGCGGCAAGATCGAAACCGATCCGTCGAATCCGCGTTTCATCAAGACCATCTGGGGCAAGGGTTACATGTTCTGCCCGGAAGGTGGTGACGTTGACTGATCGCAGCCGGCCAGCGTCCCTGCTGGTCCGCACCAACCTGATCCTCGCCGTCAGCTCGCTGTTGATCGCCATCATCGCAACCACCGCACTGAACACCTTCGTCATCGATCCGATCGCACGCAGATCAGCGGATGACGCAGCGGGGCTGCTCGTGCTTTCTGCACAGACATGGGTGGAGCTACCCCCGGATGCTCGACCTTACTTCGAGCTGGAACTCGCGGAGAGCCACGACCTCATTCTTACCGGCGATGTACGGACGTATGCGGATGCGGTCCCTGCTGCCAACTACTTCAATCTGCTCGAAGAGTCGCTCGAAACGCGGCTGCGTACGTCCATAGCGATGCAGGCCGGTGAAGGGATGATCTGGGTGGATGTGCCGATGGGTGGGCAGACGTTGCAGATAGGCTTTGTGCCGACGCTCGAGGATATCCAGCCACTTTACGTCGGGATCATCATCATTGTGCTTGGCGCCGGTATTGTGTTCGTCACTTCTCTGATCATCGTAAGGCGGATCGCAAGCCCGCTCACCTATGTGGCTGAGCGTGTCGAAGCGTTTCGGGGCAGCAAGGACTTTGAGCCTTTACCGGAAACCGGACCGAGGGAACTTGCGAGTCTGGTGCACAACTTCAACACCATGGCCCAGGAGATCGGGGCGCTGTTATCAAATCGAACCACTCTCGTCGCAGGGATCTCACATGATCTGCGTACGCCCCTGACCCGAATGCGGCTCGCCGTTGAACTGCTGCCAGACAATGTGGATCCAGCTCTGGTTGAACGGTTCAAGCGAAATCTCGAAGTCATGGACCGCCTTATCGGTGATGCGCTGAGTTTCGCACGTGGCGCTGAAGAGAAGCCGCGGGAAGTCGATATCGAACAGGTGATCACCGATCTGGTGGATATCTTTGTTACCCCTGTGCCCTATCGTTGTACTCAGATGGAACCGCGCCGCCTCATGGTTGCGGTCAACGCGTTGCGGCGCGTGCTGCAGAATCTCCTCGTTAATGGCATCCAGCACGGCGGCAGTGTTGCGCTCGAGCGCGTCGGCACTCGTCTGCACGTCAGCGACAACGGCAAGGGAATCCCGGAGGAGTTTCGCGAGCAGGTTTTCCAGCCTTTTTTCAGGCTTGATGAAGCGCGCACGGCCACCACGGGAGGCAGCGGTCTCGGTCTCGCCATCGTCAGGCAACTATGTGAACTGCAGGGCTGGAAGGTGTGGATTGAGTCCTCTGAAACGGGTGGTGCGCGGTTCGTTGTGGAACTCATGCCCTGATCCGCGTTCGGATCGCGACGTTCTGCCTGGCGTAGCGCGACCCGTTTACGGAAGTCGGTGTAACAAAGTGACACAAAAAACCCTTGCCACGAAATTGGTGTGAAACAACGGAAGCGCAGTATCTATCCCCGAAGCAGGCAACTGCTTCAGAGAGAACGCAATCTCTATCCCCTTGAGACCTCTCGCAGGTCGCTCCAAACCGCCGGTCCCCTCTCCAGGCCGGCGGTTTCTTATCAGGTCCGTGTTTTCTCATCTGCTTGTCTTCCAACATAGAGCGACTGTAAAAGAGCAGTCATTGCACAGCGCCTCGGACTGCGCTTCGACGTCGATACAAGTCCGATTCTCTCACGCTGATCCGGGGAGTTCGTCCGCCTGTCGCGGCTTAAAAACCTGAGCGTCCTGGGTCGGGATGAGATTGACTTGGTGGCCGTGGTGGAAAATGCCATTGATCAGAGCTACGAAATGGCTCGTGAGCGGAACATGCAGGTTTATGCTTGAAACTGCTAACGACTTACCTCCGTCGCTGTGGATACCTGGCAATGGCGAACTCCTCGAGCGGGTCTTCTCGAACCTCATCGACAACGCCATCAAGTACAGCCGCGAAGGAGGTCGGGTGCTGTTGCAGCTGCAGGTTGAACAGATGGCTAATCCGCAACCGTCCTAGATAGAAGTGCGGGTAGTCGATGAAGGTGATGGAATCGCCACGGACGAACTTGATCGGGTGTTTGATCCTTATTTCCGTTCCCGTCGCGGTCCACGTCCTGAGCAGTCCGGTGTTGGCCTAGGACTGCGATTTGTGCGCACGGCTGTTGAGCTGCACGACGGCACCGTTCATGTCGAAAGTGAAGCGGGACGCGGCTCCACCTTCAGGGTTCGTCTCCCGGCCGGAGGGCCGGAAAGCGCCACGAATGGGGCTGACCCGATCGGCCTCGTTTTGTAAAAGTTCTGCGATTTCACTCTCCCCCCGGTCGTATAGAGCTTCGATGACATGAATAGTGGAGTGATTCGTTCGCGTAGAGGACAGCGGGGCTTTCAAAAGCTGCGCATATCTCTTACCTGCGCAGTGTTTGGGCTGGCTCTTGCACAGGCCGCGATTGCAGATCGGGTGGAACTCACCAATGGGGATGTCATCACCGGCACGGTAACCTCCGTCTCTGGAGGTAAGGTGGTGGTGCAGACCGAATACGCCGGCAAGATCATCGTAGGCCTCGACAAGGTTGCGAAGATCAAGACCGATGCGGAGATGAACCTGCTGACCAACAACGACGAACAGTTGTTCAGCGCACTCGATGGCACTGCAGGTGAAGTTCAGCTTGGCGCACTCAATCGCAGCCTCGCGTTGGCGGATGTGAACAAGGCCACGCGCTTAGCGGGTGGCGCCGCTGCCGAAGTGACCAGCTGGAAGCACAAGGTTGATTTGGCTGCTGCATTGACTAAAGGGAATACGGACACATGCAATCTGTCGCTGTTCACGGAGTCGCTGGCCCGCAACCTGAAAAACGAACACCTGTTGACCGTGGGGATCTTCCAGGATGAGGCCGAATCAGTGACGACCCGGGAGCTTTTTGACGTTGACTATGGTTACAAGCGGTTCCTCGCCAATCCGAAGTGGTTTTTCGGTGCCAACGTCGAGTACTTCAAGGACAAGCTCCTGGGTATCGATCCACGTGTGACTGCGGGTGCCGGTGTCGGTTACCGGTTCTGGGACAACAGCCTCGGGTAGCTGACAGTGGAACTCGGTGGCAGTGCAGTTTATGAGAACCTGATTTCCGGTTCGGAGACCAATGCCGCCGTTCGCTGGGCGTTGGGGTATCGTCGGTTGCTCGCCGGCGAGCAGCTGGAGTTCTTCCACCGCCACCAGAATCTTAAGATCCTCGACAGCAGTCGTGGTGAAGTACTCGATTCATCGACGGGTCTCGCCTTCCTGTTCGATGAATGGTGGAGTGCATCGCTGCGAGCGGATGTGCGGCACCAGACCAAGCCGCCGTTGGGCAGTCACAAGACAGATATCACCTATGCCGTCGGTGTTGGCGTCCGCTTCTGATTCCTGACGGCTCACATTGTCTGAAGAGCCCGCTTGCGGGCTCTTTCAGGAACCTGCGTTTTCCGCGGCGCAAGCCCCGGTGAATCCTCGACAAACCGAATCCTGCCGCGTGGTCAGTGGTTGCCTGCAACAACCGATGGCCTTCTCGCACCCTGGGGCCGCAGTTCAGCGCCGCACATCGGTTGTGATCATTAGTTCGTTTCTGGACTGATCCCAACGGTCGTGTTCAGTACGCTCAACACGTCCAGAAGAGATATTTCCCTCAACGTATCTTCCTGGCGCACCACTTCTTCAAAGAAGCTGAAGAAAAGCCTCTGGTGAGACGGACGATTGGTCTGCCAGACGGACCAACGACCAAGGAGCTGTTGAGCGACTTCTTCGGAAACTGCCATGGTTGTGTACACATCACGTATTGCGTAGAGGGGATTCAGTATTCGGTATCGCGCGTCCGGGCTGGAGACATGACGGGCAAAGTTGACGAGCCTTTTACAAAGCTGCCTGGCGCCGTTTCGGAAAGCGGCTGCTTTCATGGATTGTCTGGCTATAATGCCCTCCCAGTCCGATCCCGCCGGGAGGTGCGAAGCAGGATTCCCCTCCGGAGCAGACCCCATGATCGGCGGGAGAACAGCCTGCTCTGCCGTGGCGGTGCGCTGCGGAAGGAACGTCAATTACAGGAGAGTCATCAACATGAAACAGGGTTTGCGTGTCCTGTTCGCGGTCGCAGCGGCGAGTCTGCTCTGGTCCAACCAGGCGGTTGCCGGGGATCAAGGTACGGTCTATCTCAGCCCCGGCCTGATCTATTACAAGGCGCCGGACGAGCAGTCGATCGGTATCGATGATGCGGAGCTTGGTGGTGGTCTCGCCGTCGGTTTCCCGGTCAGCGAACGAATCAACATTGAACTCCTCGCGGGTCGGACAAAGCTCGATTATGACCTGCCTGGTGGCAATGGATCCGACAACTCCGACCTGCTCTGGCTGGATGTGCTCTATCTAATCAGCAATAGCAATGGCTGGTCGCCGTTCCTGCTCTTTGGTGCTGGTCGCACCGAGCTGAAATTCGACGACGTACGCGACTCGGAGAAGGATACCCAGCTCAACGCCGGTGCCGGCGTTTTCAAGAACCTGACCGAGCGCCTGGCGCTGCGTGGTGATATCCGTCTGATGTACTCACCGGACCAGGAAGACATCCAGCCGTTTGCCTTTGTCGGTCTGACCGCGTTCATGGGTGAGATAGGTGGCGCTGCCGCCATCGGAGATACCGATGGTGATGGCGTGCTCGATCCGGATGACAAGTGCCCGAACACCCCGCCGGGAACCCGCGTAGGTCCGGATGGTTGTGAGCTCGACAGTGATGGCGACGGTATAGTCGACAGCCTCGACAAGTGCCCGGGAACGCCTCCTGGTTTGGCGGTGGATGCAGAGGGCTGCCCGCCTGCGGCGCCGGAAGCGGCAGCAGCACCAGAACTGGCGGAAACGGTAACGATCGACCTGAACCTTGAATTCGACTTCGATTCCGCTCAGCTGCGCACGTCGCACTATCCGGAAATCGATGAGGTTACTGCATTCATGAAGCAGTTCCCGGGATCGGTAGCTGTTCTCGAAGGGCATACCGATGCGCGCGGCACCGATGCCTACAATCAGTCGCTGTCCGAGCGTCGTGCCAGTGCAGTGCTTGAAGACATGGTGACCCGTGGTGGTATCGCCCGCGAACGCCTCTCTTCCAAAGGCATGGGCGAGTCGCAGCCGATCGACACTAACGACACGGATGAAGGTCGTCAGCACAACCGTCGGGTTTCTGCGAAGATCTCCAACGGTCAGTAATGAAGCAGTTCTGATGTCGATGAAGGCCGCTCTCGAGCGGCCTTCTTCTTTTCCGGGACCTGAAAACAGGGCGTCTGAAACAAGAGACCTGAAAACATGCAAAGCCTCACTTCCGCCCTCGTCTTTGCGATGCTGGAACACTCTTCGGTTGCGACACGGCCTATTACGGCGCGATGGAAAAGGTGGGCGTACACAAGCGCGATATCCTGCGCGACCCAGTGGAAGAAGCCATGGACTCCCAGGAGGAGGCCAAGCAGGAATTCAGATCCGCGCTCGAACAGTTCGAAGCCGTGGTTGGGATCCAGCCCGGCGGTCTGAAAGACGCCTATACAGAATTGCAGGGCGCGTATGACGATGCGGAGAGTCGGGCCAAAGAGGTGTCCGATCGTATTGCCGCGGTCGAGGATGTTTCCGGCGACCTCTTTGCCGAGTGGCAGAGAAGGATCGATATGATTACCAATGCCAAACTCAAGGCGGGAAGCCGCAAACAGCTACAGAGTTCGCAGACCGCATACCGCGGTTTCATCGGCGCGATGCGACAGGCGGAATCGAGCATGCAGCCGGTACTCACGGCGTTTCGCGACCAGGTGCTCTACCTCAAACACAACCTCAACGCCCAGGCGATCGCCTCGCTGAAGGGAGAGCTCAGCACCATTGAAGCCGATGTGGGACGCCTCATCCGCGACATGGTAGAATCGATCCGGTAATCGCAGGCATTTCTCAATCAACTGCCGGCTATAGAAGGCTAGAATCGCAGGGCTTGCAGCCAACAAACAACTCCAGTGGACTACTCGAACATCCTCTACGAAGTACGCGGGCCGATGGCGCTCATCACCATCAACCGCGCCGATAAACACAACGCCATCTCGCTCGCCACCCTTGATGAACTGCAGCATTCGGTACGTGCCGCGGCCACTGACGATGCAGTGCGGGTCATCACCATCACCGGGGCAGGTGATCGCGCCTTTGCCTCAGGGTCGGATCTGTCTGAGGTGTTGCACCGCGACTTCAGGAAAGCGCTCGAGCCTATTGTTCAGGGGCTCGCCGATCAGCTGGAGCGCACTCCGAAACCCACCATCGCTGCCATCAACGGGATCTGCATGGGTGGTGGCCTGGAGGTGGCGCTGGGCTGTGACCTTCGCATCAGTGTGCCGCACGCGCGGTTCGCCACACCTGAGGGCAAGCTTGGGATCATTCCCGGCGGTGGCGCGTGCGCGCGGCTGCCCCGGGTAGTCGGTCGTGGCTGGGGTATGGAGATGATGCTGATGGGCGATCCGATCGATGCCGAGCGGGCACTTGCGATCGGTCTCGTTACCCGCATCGTTCCTGCAGATCAGCTCATTGCCGAGGCCGAACGGATGGCGGCACACCTGTCCTCGTTTGCACCGTTTGTGCCCCGCACGATGAAAGCGATGGTTCACTTCGGCATGGAGGCGAGCCTCGCCGGTGCGCTGATGTTCGAGAAATATGCACAAGGAGCCTTGGTACAAACCGAAGACAAGATCGAAGGGATTACCGCTTTTCTCGAAAAGCGGCCGCCGGAATTCAAAGGGCGCTGACGACTCCGGAAAATTCGGCGACACTTGAGGGCGCTGTCAGAACAAACTCAAACAAAGCGAAACAGGGGGACACTATGGCCACTGATCGATTCCCGGTGGAAGGGACACACATCATGATGTTTGCGCGCTCCGTTGCCGACGACAACCAGATCTACTACGACGAGAACTACGCGAAGACCACCGAAGTCGGGCACATCATTGCCCCGCCGACGTTTGCACAATCAAGCGCGCAGTTTGATCCCAATTATTTTCTCCGTCCCAAGGTTGGCCAGCCCTGGTTTGGCTCTGGCAAGGAAGCAACCGGCATCAAACGCGAACCTTCTTCCGGTGGTGGTGGTGGCGGTCTGCATGCCGAGCAGCACTTCGAGTATCACCGTCATATCAAACCGGGTGATGTGCTCAAGGCTGTGGTGAAACCGGGCAAAGCCTGGGAAAAGGAAGGCAAGCGCTCTGGCAAGCTCGTGTTCACGGAAACCGTAACCGAGTACTACGACCAGACCGGGGAACTCGTCATCACTGCGCGGGGAGTCGGTGTTCGCACCGAACGCCCGGTGGATGCCAAGTAAGGAGAACAACAATGGCACTCAAAGCATCCCAGCTCAAAGTCGGTGACACCTACACCGAATGCCTCGTTGAAGACCTCAAGCGCACGCAGATCGTGATGTACGCCGGTACGTCAGGCGATTACAACCCGCTGCATACCGACGAGATCTACACCATGCAGGTCGCCAAATACCCATCCGTGTTTGCACACGGCATGCTTACCATGGGTATGACCGGTCGCATGCTGACCAACTACGTGGGTGATGGGCGCCTGACCAAATACGGTGTGCGCTTTACGAGTCAGGTGTGGCCCGGCGATACGCTGCATTCCACGGCGACTGTGGAGAGCGTGGGCAGTGGATTGGTGAATCTCACTGTCGAAACACGTAACCAGAACGATGTGGTCGTGCTGTCTGGCTACGCTGCGGCGCGTGTAGACTGACAATTCCTTTCTGTGTCTTTGGAAGCGGCCTGGGCTGCGGAACTTTCCGCAGCCTTGAGGTTGGTGTGGTGCAAGCTGTCAGTTTGCTACGCAGCGCCAGGCAGGCCACTTAGAGATGACGCTTGACCGCTGCATAAACGTCATCCACAGCAGCCCGGCTGCAGGGAAACATAGCAGCAGTCGCTGCGAAGTCGTGAATCAGACCTGCGTAACTGGTGTAGGTTACGTTTACTCCAGCAGCGGCCAGCGCTCCGGCGTAGGCGGCGCCTTCATCGCATAGCGGATCAAACTCTGCTGTCGCGATAACGGCAGGTGGTAACCCACGCAGGCTGATGGCTCGCAGCGGTGATGCCCACGCATGCGTGCGTTGATCCGCAGGGCAGTAGGTGTCCCAGAACCAACGCATCGTATCGAGCGATAGCAGATAGCCCTCTCCATTACGCCGGTATGAATCCCGTGACAGATCCGCATCCGTCACCGGATACAACAACACCTGCGCCGTGATGGCGGGGCCTCCCTGATCGCGTGCCCGCAGGCACATGACTGCAGCGAGGTTGCCACCGGCACTCTCGCCACCGACGAGGATCTTGCCGTTGCCTCCCAACGAGTTCAGGTTTGCGCCGACCCAGCACAAGGCGTCATAGCTGTCATCCACAGCGGCCGGGAACAGGTGCTCAGGTGCAAGCCGGTAGTCCACCGAAACCACAATACAATCCAGGCGCACGGCGAGATCACGACAGGCCGTGTCCGCGGTGTCCAGATCACCAATCACCCAGCCGCCACCGTGATAGTTCAGATATACGGGCTTTTTGCCGGAGGTAGCCGGGCGGTAGATGCGAAGACCGATGTCCCCACGGCTACCTTTGATGGTACGGTTTTCAATTGATCCGATGGGTGCTTCCACGATCACGGGACGCATCATCCGGTACATCTCGCGACCGGTACTGGGCGGCAAGTCACTCATGACCGGGCCGGGTTGCGCAGCCAGCTGCTTGAGCATCGCGTCGTATTCGGGTGCCAAAGGCATCGCGGTTTCCCCTTCGGTGCTGGTGTAGAATCGCTGACTTTACCGTACCCCGAAGTCGAGGTGTAACGTGATCCACAGAATGGACGCCGAGAAAAGTCCTGAAGACGCAGCCAAGAATCTGAACTTCCTTGAAAACGGGTTGTTCAAGAATCGGACGCTGACGCTCTTTGGCGAAGTGAATCAGGATGTCGCGCGGCGTACGGCAGAGAAGCTGCTCACGTTGTCCTACGAATCCGATGATCCGATCACGTTTTACATCAGCTCACCCGGTGGCCATGTCGAATCCGGTGACGTGATCTATGACATGATCCAGTTCATCAAACCGGTCGTCCGCTGCGTCGGCACGGGTTGGGTCGGCAGCATCGCCACGCACATCTACCTTGCAGCAGAAAAAGAGAATCGCCTCTGCCTGCCGAATACACGTTTTCTTATCCACCAGCCTGCGGGCGGTTTTGGCGGCGACGCCACGGATATCGCCATTCACGCGCGGGAAATCGTGAAGACGCGCGAACGTATCAATGGTGTCATCGCGTCGCGCACCGGCCAGTCTCTGGAACGGGTTGCCCAGGATACGGACCGTGATTACTGGATGAGCGCTGAAGAGTCCGTTGCCTATGGTCTCGTCGGACGCATCATCCGAACGGTGGACGACCTGAAGGGTTGATCACTGCGTTCGCTGGTGCTCCTCCGGCGCGCTCTGATCAGCCAATCGGCTAGCGACCCTCGCGACTGCGAGTGCCGGTCTTCGAACGCGACAGCAATTCGGTGATCACCTCGCCGCAGCCGACGTTGATCAGGACGATTGTCGACATCGTGCCTTCCAGGGCCAGGAGTTTCCCGAGTGGATCTGAACTACCTGCCGAAATTCTTCAGCCGTTCTTCGAGATCCGGACCTCGGCCGGGGCTGTTGGTCCGTTCGAACTGCAACCCATCCGCCAGGGTGTAGTTGAGCCCTTTGTTCACCAGCATCTTGTCGGCGCGCAGCGTGAACCAGGAGTTTTCAAGGAATCCCCGCGCCATGGCGATGGTGTGATTCATGAGTTCATTTGTTGATACGCAGACATTGGCAAGACCGATCCTTGCGGCTTCATCACCGCCAACGATGCGGCCGCTGAACATGATCTCCTTGGCTTTGAGCAACCCGACCCGGCGCGGCAACCGCTGGCTCATGCCCCACGTCGGCGACATGCCCCATTTGCCGTGGGTATCTGCAAAACGGGCGTCCTCTGCGGCGACCATCAGGTCGCAGGCCAGCGCAAGTTCGAGTGACCCGGTATAACAGTGGCCTTGCACCGCGGCGATGACAGGTTGTGGCAGCGCTTCGATTGCGTCCAGTGTTTCCGCCTGGAAATGACGCGAAGGTGCGACCTCGCCGGACTGGATCGCCTTCAGATCGTTGCCCGCTGAGAACGACCGACCTTTACCGCAGAGAATCACGCAGCCGATGCTGTCAGTCTGTGTGGCGATGGCATTGATGTGCGCGCGCAGCTCTATGAAGAGGTTGGGAGACAGCGCATTCAGCGCTGCTGGCCGGTTCATGGTCAGGATCGCGAGTCCATTGTCATCGCTGCGTTCCACCAGGGCCATGTGTGTTCTCCTTTGTCAGTCGTCTTTATTCAGATCCGGGGCTTCATAGACCCAGCACCAGCTTGGCAACGATGTTCTTCTGTACTTCGTTGGTACCACCGGCGATGGAAGAGGCGCGCAGATTGAAGTAACGCAGGAATGAGACAGCGCCTTCGCCGTGTCCAACGGACTCCGTCTGCGGCATGGCGCTGCCCTGATATCCCATCACCTCCACTGCCAGCTCCGAGATGTATTGGCCCATGTCGGCGGAAAGGTTCTTCATGATGGACGATTCCGGCCCTGGATTCTGCCCCTTCGAGAGCTGCGCCATGATCCGAAACTCGGTGTACTGGATCGCCTGGAGCTTCACATCGGCGGCATCAAGACGGTGTGCGAAATCGGCATCGTCCAGAAGGTTGGAGCCATTGACGCGAGTCATCGCGGCAAGATTGCGCAGTCGTTTGAGGGCCGTTTGTTGCGCAGCCGTGCCACCGCCACCGCGTTCAAACTCGAGCAGGTACTTGGCCACCGTCCAGCCTTTGTCGATGGTGCCCACCACATTGCTGACAGGTACACGCACATTGTCGAAGAACACCTGATTCACTTCGTGGGTGCCGGACGCGAAGATGATGGGCTCAACACGGATCCCAGGTGTTTCCATGTCGAGCAGCAGGAAGGTGATGCCTTCCTGGGGTTTGCCAGTCGCGCGTGTGCGCACGAGACAGAACATGCGGTTGGCAAAGTGCGCGTGGGTCGTCCAGATTTTCGAGCCGTTGAGTACCAGCTCATCGCCATCACGTTCCGCGCGCAGCTTGAGACTGGCGAGATCCGATCCCGAAGCGGGCTCTGAATAGCCCTGACACCAATAATCTTCGCCGGAGAGGATGCGAGGCAGGTAAAAAGCTTTTTGCTCCGGCGTGCCATGACCGATGAGCATGGGCCCACACATACCAAGCCCCATGGGCGCCGTTCCCGGAGCGCCTGCGAGCGTGCACTCGGTGGTCCAGATGTAGCGACGGGTCAAATCCCATCCGGTACCGCCGTATTCCTTTGGCCATGACGGCGCCACCCAGCCTTTGGCGTGCAGGATGCGATGCCACCGGATGTTGTGCTCATAGTCGAGAAAGATGCCGGGGCAGATGCGTGCCGCTGCCTTGAGATCCTCGGTGAGAACTGAACCGAGAAACTCCTGAACTTCCCTGCGAAACGCCTCGTGTTCGGCGCTGAATTCTATGTTCATGAAAGGTGCCGTAATGGCTGGCGAATGAAACTCAAAAGACCACAGCGCGAGTGGTCGGGTCAAGCACTTGCGGGTCTAAATCCGGTGGTCGAAATCAACAGACTAAGGGTTGAGAAACAACTACAGCAGACTCAATGCATCGAGATCGATGGCCTGCTCTGCATGCCGGTTCGCCATGGCCATGAACATGTCATCGCCCCGGGAGGTCTGACCGACTAGCATCGATGCGATGACGGCCATTACGAGGCCGCTGAAGCTGAACCGGCGATAGTCACGAAAGCAGGACTCAAAGTCATAACCTGTCACGCCCGCTGCAGTGATCGCTTGGTGGTATTGCCACACAAGCAGACGCTCGTGCACTCGACGCTGTTCCGGCAAGAGGCCTGCACCCAGGAAGTAAGACACGTCAGCCAACGGATGACCGATGGCGACAGTCTGCCAGTCCACTACCGCGAGAGGCACCTGTCCTCCGAACAGCATGTTGTCGAGGCGAAAGTCGCCATGTGCCAGTGCAAACGGTTCGGGAGCCCGCTGCAGCCAGCCATCGAGTTTTCCGTCAAACGCCGCCAGCAGGTTGAGGTTCGCAGCCGACATGCGCGACTGGTAGCGATGGATGAAACCGGGATAGAGCTGGGTCCAGAAGCTCTTGAAGAACTCAGGGTCGAGCGCCGCGTTCGGCTGGATAAATGTCACCTCGGCAAGGGTTGGATCATTCCAGCGCGGTGCATGCAGTTTTGCGGCTTCACACAGTGCCAGCTGTGCCATCGCGACTGAGCACCCGCGGATCTGATCGCCCTGGCTGGACGGTGTGATGTCTTCCAGCAAGAGACAGAACGCGTGCGTTTTCTCATCGATTTCCGCATACAACGGCTGCGGTGTGCGAATCTGCACCGTAGGCAGCAGCTGGTTATAGAAATTCACTTCCTTGAAGTAGTTCTGCTGTGCGATACCTGTGGCGCGGCTGACTGGATCACTTGATGCAAATTTGCCGACGATGGAGGCGGGGCCGTCACCGCGGCCATAGTCGAGTGTGAAACGCACACTGCGCCCTACCTGACCGGTGCCGATGTCCCTGGCGCTAAACGCGCTTACGTCGGCGTCGACGTTCGCGTGACGAAGAACAGCCGTCAGCCATGCCGCAGTGACGTCTTCCGGTTCGGCGACGATGCCTGGATTCACGCGAGCCCTCGCGAGACCTGGAACGCGCGCGTGCTCGCCTGTTGCAGATCGGCAGACAGCAGGTAATCGAGCGCAGTCAGCGCCAGTGACTTCGCGCCATCGATGGCGGCGCGGTCACCCAGTTCAGAACCCGCCCACTTTGCAAACTCTGGATGATGGATGACCACACTGGCCGGCGCGCAGGCGATCATCGGATGAATCGACGGTACGAGATAACTCACATTGCCCATATCGGTGCTGCCGGCGGGACCGCCACTCAGTTGTTCCTTCGGAACGAACTCACGGCCGAGGCCTTCCGCATGGGCCTGGAACCGGTCGGCCAGTGGCCAGTTGGTGTTGAGATCGAGATAGTCGACTCCGGCCCATTTCACCTCAACCTGGCAACCAGTGCCCATGGCACCGGCTTCAAAACAGGCCTGCACACGGGGTTTGAGGGCGGCGAGCGCCTTTTCGTTGGCAGCACGGACATAGAACTCTCCCGCTGCACGTTCAGGCACGATGTTCGGTGCAAGACCGCCCTCGGTAACGATGCCGTGAATGCGTTCCGTTGACCTGATGTGTTGCCGCAGATTGGAAATCGCCTGGTAGGCGAGCAGAAGCCCGT
>VGVE01000026.1 GCA_016874135.1 Gammaproteobacteria bacterium
GCGGTGACGACGTCGGAAGTTGCCTCCAAGTTTTCGACAAGCGCACTCACCGCGGCACGCGAGCGGTCGTAATAACCGCGAGCATTGGGACAAAACTCCGGATCACAGGGAGTTCCTGGGAGCGGACAGATCTTCTCCTTGGCCGTCAGGACGATCCGTGACAATGGATTCTGCTTACCCGCTATCAACCCAAGGGCCTGCAACGCTGCACGGCCTCCCGTATTCCGGCTGGTCAGAAAGAGGATACGGCTTGCCTCTGGCAAACCGCGTACTGCGGGCCACGTCACGGCCAGGGTCTTGCCACTCCCCGTTGGTGCCTCCAGCAGCAAAGGCTGACGGTCACGAATCGCTTGCGTCGTTCGACGCATCATCGCGCCCTGCCAAGGACGCAGGGCCGGCATCGGAAAGGCCATGGCTCGAATCCACTCATCTCTCTGGCGGCGAACGTCGAGCCGTACCCGAACCCAGTCAACCCAGGATCGTACCGAGGCCTCGAAAAAACGTCGCAAGCCAGCGACATCAATGTTCTCTGTAAAGGTTCGTGATTCCAGGGAGTCCGGATCGACGTAGGTGACCTGAATGTTCCATGCAGGCTGCATCGTCCCAGTGTGGTCGAGTAATGCGGCATAGAGCAGGGCTTGGGCGCGGTGTTCGGCGAACGGAACCTCGGGCCAGTTGCGCGACGCCTTGATTTCTTCGACGAGTCCAGCTGAGTCATCCACCCCATCCGCGCGACCGCGCAGCGTGAGATTGATGCCGTCGAAACAGACCTGTCCCTCGCACAACACTTCGCGGCGGTAAGTCTCGCCACGCTGTTTTTGCAACAGTGCCTGACCACGGATCCCTTCTTCCGCGGTCACCCTCCCGCCGGGTGTGAAAAGATCACCCCGCCGATGTACAAACTCGGCGAGCACACGAACCGGTATTGTGGTCATGTCCCGCACGCGGCAGAACTCTGTCGTCTGTAACGCAGCACCCGGGCGGGGATGCCTTCAGCAGCGAGGCGTCGCAGCCAGACTCTCTGCTGCGGTTGCAGCTGATCCGTTGGCCCTTTGACTTCGACAAAGGCAAAACTGCCATCCTGCCAGGCAACAAACAGATCCGGAAATCCGGTGCGACAGCGCCCTGGGCAGCGGATGACAGTCGATATCAGCGCGAGCAGTGCCGTGGGTGGCAGCACACCGACGATACGCTCGAGCAGTGTTCTGTCGATGGCTCGCCAATGTACGAGATCACATGCCATCCCGACTTTTCGGTCGTAACAATCCAGAAGCACATCCGCCACTGCAGGGGATTGTTGGAGCTGTTGCCGCGCCTGCGCGATCAACGTTTCGCGCGGCTTCGCAAAGTCATCCCACCACAGATCATGGGGAGCGGACTGAAATGGATGGGTAAATGCGCCGGGAACAGAAGCGAAGATCACATCCCAGAAAGCAAGACCGGTCAGCATCAGTGGCAGCACGTTTTCGAGGTGCACGCCCCAAGCACCCTCGTCTGCCAGATCCCGCAGCGCACGAGATTCGATAGTGCCGGCCTTGGGTTCAGGCTGCGGATCGACCAGTATCCGTGTGTCCGTAGCGACCTGATCCCTCGCACCGCGGTTACCGAAACGCTCCGTGAAGATTTCCTCTTCGACGCTCCATGAACCTGATCGCATCTCGGCAAGCAACGCTTGTGCTTCGAGCGCATGCCCGGTCCGCATGAGTAACCGGACTCGACGCTCCCGCGCCGGATGACGATGGCTCGTTTCATAACAGGCGAGCGCCCGATCAGACTCATCGCGCCGTTCATGCCACTGACCGAGGGCGTTCAACAATCGGCTTCGTCGCCGATCCACAGTGCGCTCTGTATCAGCCGCTTCCAAGCGCCGTCTGCAGGCTTCAGCCAAGCCGTCGATTGCGGGGAGCGAACTGAAAGCCCGTTCGATCTGATTCAGTTCCAACAGACGATCCAGCAGCGCTCCGTCGGCAGCATCGATCGGGTTGTGACCGGTCATCCCACGCAGGGGGTAGTCCTCGTAACGAACCATGCCAAGATCACGCAGGACAAAGGCCGACAGGTCAGCGTGGGTTGAACCGAAATAGATCAAACGGAAACGATCAAGGATCTGTGTGGAGGTGACGCGCACCCAGCCGATGCGGGCACCGATACGCTCGCGAAGGATCCGGTCTGGATAGCAGGAGAGCAGTCCTTCGAGCCATTCTTTTTTACGCTTGGGCGCAAAACGCAGCGCGAACACAGGAAAAACGCTGTTGATCTCGGCCACCGTGAGGAGCCCAAGCAGTTGATCCGCTGGAGCGTCATCGTTGAGAACTACGAGCCTTCTCTGCGAAAGCTCGGCCAACGCGCCTTCCACATTCTTCACTTCCGCATACTGCAGCCGGTCGGTGCGGATCCATGGACCTTTGCGCATCAGCAGCCGAACGAAGAGCCGCTGACTCGCTTGGCCAGAACTGTGCCAGGACGCCAGCCAGTCCAGGTCCTCCGGGTGCAGGGCTTCCTGGTGGTGGTCAAGAATGTACTGAACGACTGACTGGAGGTTTTCCCGGTAGTAGTCGGCAGGTGGAGCAGTACGTGGCTCGAGTACGGTCAATGGCTTTCGCTTGCAAGCGGAGGCGACGAACGCGGATTATAGGGTTATCTGTATGAATGCACAGTGCCATGAAAATTCATCCGTGGTGTATCGCCACCGTCACGACTGCGAAAGCGATCCAGGCTCTCACTGAGGCGCAGACCGAACAATCCGGTTCAGCGACACGCGGCGGTACCTCTCGTGGCGGTACCTACCGCACCGATCATCCGTGGTACGTGGCCCACGATCTCTGGCTAGAGGCGCAGCGGCAAGAAGCACAGGTTCCGATACTGTTCGCCGTTCAGAACGGTAACACTATCGGCTTCACCCACTACGCGTTGATCACCGGTATCGATGTGTTGTCGAAGCAGCTGGGTGGTTACGAAACAGCCTGCAGGTTCACAACCCTCGCCGAGATGCACGTGATCTGGCGGGACCTTGACAGCGTTGCACTCAAGCCAGCCGCGGAACAGCTCGAACGTGAAGCGCGCGAAGGACTGCACGTGCACCGCTTTCATCTGACTTCGCAATTGATCAGACCCTATGCCCTGTGCGAGACCCCACCTTTTCTGCTGAATCCGCCACCGGTAAAAAAGATCGAGTCAGTGCACTACACGGAGTAGCTCGCGCCTGCCGTTCTCCCCACAAACCGGCTATCGGCTGCGCCACTGCAGAACCTGTTCGATCACACTTTCCGGCACTTTCAGCGGCAACATGTGCCCACCACTCAGTTCCAGGTAATCCCCCTGCGGGAAGAGTGCCGCGATGCGGAGCAGGAACTCAGCCGGAAAAAACCGCCGGCCCGCGCGGACCAGACACTCCGGGATATTAACGCCCGGCGCGTATTCGAGAGGTCCGAAACTGCCGGTGGTACGGAAGATATGCGCCTCCACTTCAGGCGGATACTTGAGTTGCACACTGCCGTCGGGTATGTCCGCCATGCCCTCGTCGAGATAGAGATCAAACGCGTCATCGCGCCAGCCAGCGAACAGCGGTTTGTCCCGCCAGGCCCGGCGGGCGGCTTCTCGCGACGGCCACTGCACGCGTCGTCGCAGTGTTTGCGTCACAAGTTGATCGCGTCGGCTCGGAGGCTCCGCTTCCTGACCAAGTCCGAGTGCATCAATCAGGTCCTGGGTCGGGTGTATGGGCGGATCGAGCAACATCAGCCGTTCAAACAGACCCGGTCGAGCCCCTTCAGTACCGGCCGTGATGATCCCGCCGAACGAGCTGCCGATCCCAAGGCTGATGACGCTTTGGCCGGATTCATCGAGGAGCTGTTCAGCGACACCATAGAGATCGCTGACCAGAAAACGCCAGTCGTAGTCCTGAGGAACGCTCAAGTGTTCTGAATCACCGTGACCACACGCATCGATGGCCACAACCCGGAAGTTGCTCTGCAAGCCAACGGCCACCGGCGCCCAAGTCGCGGCACACATGCCGTTTGCATGGTGAAGCAACGCGATAGGTCCATCTCCGCCGAAACCCCAGCCACGAATCACGATGTCACCACCCCGAGGTGATATGTTCCTGACGCGCCAGCTCCGTGCGATCGCCAGCTGGCTAATCTGCGTGCGTTTAACCCTGATGCCCTGATCGCCTCAGGATAGCGGAAGGCTCACAGCCATGGCGCCGGGAACACCATGTTCGGTACATTCCCATTTCTTCCAGGTGAGCGACTGCGTTCATGACGACCGCTTCCGTTACAGACGTGTTTCCGCGGGTTCTCGAACTGGGTGACGGAACAGCCGTCGCCTGGGCCGGGCGACTCTTGGCGGATGCCGGCGCCGAAGTCCTGAGGTTCGAACCGTCTTCAGCGGACAGTCTGCGCGCACGCGGGCTGGCGCCTGCGCTGCACATCAACAAAGGCAGCGTTGCGGGTGATTTCGAATCTGTGGAAGGCCAGCAGCGTCTCGAAGGACTGCTGATCTGGGCGGACGTTTTGCTCCTCAATCTTTCGCCCACTACCGCCTCCCGTGTTGCGCTGGATCCATTCTCACTTTCCACACGTCATCCGCGTCTGGTCACGGTTTCCATCACGCCGTTCGGTGTTCGCGGACCCCGTGCCGGCTATCAGGCGACGGAACTCACGGTTCTTCATGGCGGGGGTTGGGCGAATGTCTGTCCGAGTACCCATTCGGACCCTGATCTCCCGCCCCTCAAGGTGTTTGGTGAGCAGA
Source organism: Gammaproteobacteria bacterium (assembly GCA_016874135.1). Lineage (GTDB taxonomy): Bacteria > Pseudomonadota > Gammaproteobacteria > Pseudomonadales > Azotimanducaceae > SYFY01. The sequence continues at coordinate 4,750 of VGVE01000026.1, forward strand.
GTGCGTTTCTTGCCGGTACCAACGCAGCGATGATCGCGCTCGCTACCTGGCGGGATGCGCGCCGTTCAGGTACCGGCGACTTCATCGATCTGTCACAGCAGGCCTACATCGCATCCGTGCTCGAAGCGGGTGTGCCGGCGCTGGGTTATCGCGGGCTCACAGCTCGGCGGTTTCAGCCGCGCGGACTCTTGCCCTGGCGCATCTTCGAGGCGAAGGATGCGCCTGTTTACCTGGTGTGTATCGAGCAGGATCAGTGGGAGCGCCTGGTGCAGTTCCTGGGCACACCGGAATGGGCGCAGATGGAAATTTTCGCTGACAATCCCGGACGCGCCGCGAACCAGGACATCCTGCATGAACTCCTGCAGCAGGAGATCAGTCAATGGAAAGCACAGGACCTCTACCACGCAGCGCAACAGAGCAGGATTGCGATCGCTCCCGTTCTCGACTATGCGGCGTTACAAGACGAGCCGCATCTTTGTGCACGCGGTTTTTTCCAGCTGAGCGAAGATGAACGTGGCCAACCGCTCCGCCTGATGGCCAATCCTATCCTCCGGACAAACGGCCGAGCGGCCATTCGAAACACCGCGCCGGAGATTGGCGCCGATGATGGTGTATTGGCTAGCCTCCGCGGTCGTTCCACCACAATCTCTGCACAACCTGCCCGGCGCCCACTCGAAGGCATCCGTGTGCTTGATCTCACCTGGGCGTGGGCCGGTCCATTCTGCAGCCTGAACCTCGCTCACCTCGGTGCTGAGGTCATCCGTATCGAGAGCAGTCTGCGGCCGGATCTCTACCGTCGCCTGCCCCTCTGGCCGGATGAAATGCCCACCACCCTCAACACCTCTGGCATGTTCAACCAGTGGCATCAGGGTAAACGCAGTGTCGCCGTGAACATGCGCACACCCGAGGGCAAGGCATTGGTGCTCGAGCTCATCGCCACTGCTGATGTGGTTGTGCAGAACTTTGCCACCGGTGTTCTTGATCGCATGGGCCTCGGCTATGACGTCCTAAAACAAGAGAATCCACGGATCATTCTGGCCAGCGTAAGCGGCTTCGGACAAAGCGGTCCATGCAGCCACTACATGGGGTATGGCCCCTCTGCTGCTGCACTCACCGGTCTCTGTTCCGTTACCGGATATGAAGGGGGAGGCCCGGAAGAACTTGGCCTGTCGATGCCTGATCCGACCTCGGGTCTTACAGCAGCACTTGGTGTTGTCGAGGCGTTATTGCGGCGGGACCGGACCGGCGCAGGAGATCACATCGATGTCTCGTTGTGGGAAGCCACTGCGGTGCATGGTCTTGAAGCCTGGTTGCAGTACCAGCACACCGGGGCTCAACCCTCGCGCAGTGGCAATCACGATGCCGGCATGTCGCCGCACAACTGTTATCGCACCGCTGCGGTAACCGTTGAAGAACAGGACAGCTGGGTAACGATCGCCTGTCGAAACGATGCAGAGTGGCAAAGACTGGCGTCACATATCGATCCCGCATTGGTATCAGACGAACGATTCACCACCCTCGCCACGCGCAAACGACATGAAGCAGCGCTCGATCAGATCGTTGGCGAGTGGGCTGCAAGCCGCGGACGCTGGGCGATCACCCGCGACCTTCAGGCACTCGGCATCGCAGCGTTCCCGACACTTTGTACACGCGATATCGCCGACGACCCGCACCTGAACGCGCGTGGCTTCATCGAGCGACACGCGCATCCTGAAGTAGGTGTGCGGCCCCATACCGGTATCCCCTGGACCCACGACCGGAGGCCTAATGGCGTTCGAGGTCCCGCGCCGTGTCTCGGCGCGGATACGGATGCAGTGCTGCGCGAAACGCTGGGATTGGATGACGACCGCATCCGCTCCATGCGCAACTCGGGAGTGTTGATCTGAAGGGTCCGGAATGATCCGGGGTGATTCAGAACGATCCGTAATGAAGAGCACCTCCGGAACTAGGCGCGTTCGCTGCACGCCAAAGGTTCCGGGGGTACATCCGGACTGACTGTCCGGGTCAGAAGATCGAAAGGTCAGAAGGGCACTCGGTGGAGCACCATCCGCAAACGACTGCGCTCCGGGGCCATAAAAGAATCAGCCGACACTGCGTCCGGCAGGCTTGGGTTCGCCGTGAATCCGCAGCCAGACTTCCTTGCGGTGTACTGTGGAGCTCTTCGGCGCTTCGATGCCCAAATGTACCTGGCTGCCGCGAATCTTGAGTACTTTGAGCTCAATTTAATTGTCGATCATGATCGACTCACCGGTTCGCCGGGTTAACACCAGCATGCTGAAAGTCCTCGTTATCCGTTTCCTGGAATCTAATCTAAAGGTTCGCCGGAGGCGGTTCTGTGAACCCGTGCTGATTGGTCCGGTGCGCCAAAACCGCGAAACGAGATAGTGACCGCAGTTCATCGATTCCCCGCCCCGGCGGGTTTACTGAAATCCGGGCAGCACAGGTTTTCGCGCCTTGAACGGCAGTTTTCTTGAACACCGGTTGTTGGTCGTTACACTAGCGCCTTTGCGGATATGGACTGCCGACCATCAACCCGCCCGCATGCGCACGCGTGCGTAGTCAAAGAGCAGCTCGGCGATTGCGTCCACAGCGGCCAGAGCAATACCACGATCTCCCTGCTGCACCGCACTTCGGGCGATATCCTGCAGCTTGTCGAATGCCTCCAGTACCTGTACCTGATGGATCTCCGCATCCCGGGCGCGAGCACGAACGATGGCGCGATCGGCATCGCGATAGATGCGTTCGATGACGCTGATAGGCGACAGGAACGTAAAAACGAAATACATGTAAGGCACGAGCAACAGCAGGCAGAGACTTGCCGTCAGTAGAATGGCCACGAACCCGGCTTGCGGCAGAAGCGCAGAGGTTTGTGCATCACCGGTTACGGTGACGGTCCAGATGCAGACCATGGTGGTCACCACCAGCAATCCCAGAACGAGACGATTCACCGGCTCGCGCAGGAATAACCGGGTGATCTCGTGGCTGTAACGGTTGGCGGCAAGTTCGACCATGATGGCAACCACGGTGACAGCCACGGCGAGTACGGCCGCGAGTACTTCGGCGATGTTGGCGAGCAGATCCCGGGCCTGACCTGGATCGTAGTCGCGTAACCACGCTACCGGGTTCAGCAGGACTTCGACGGGTACCCCCGCGAGCATAAACACGACAGCAAAGAGCACGCCGGAGGTGAACACCAGGAGCAGAAGCAGGCGCAGGGGTTCGGCCAGCGGCCGGTGTTTCGGAATGGTGATCGGCGCCTGCTGTTTACTGGGCGACGAATCCACCGTCAACCGACAGCACCGCGCCTTGGCAAAGAGCGGAGTCATCAGACGCGAAAAAGAAGATAGCCCCGGCCACCTCTTCTGCCGTGCCCATCCGGCCAATCGGCATGACGCCCCGGAGCATCTTCTGGGCTTCCCCCTTGTCAGGCATCAGATCGGTCCAACGTTCCATCATCGGCGTCGCTATCACCCCTGGACAGACGCAGTTCACCCGTACGCCGGAGGGTGCGAGTTCAATGGCGAGATCCTTGGTGAAAACCACCAAGCCGCCTTTCGCACTGCCATAGGCCGTGGACAGCGGGAAGCCAACAAGACCATTAAGTGAGGAGATGTTGATGACACTCCCTCGCCCGGCTTTGACCATGTGCGGAACCACGTGTTTACAGAAGAGCCAGGGCCCTTTGAGATCGGTATCGAGGACCCGGTCCCACTCTTCCACCGTAGTTTGGTCGTAGGTGCGGTTCAATTCGGAACCTGCGTTGTTGACGAGAACGTCCACGTGCCCCCAGCGCCGCAGCGCGGTATCCGCCACCCTGCGCACATCGTCCTCCAGGCGAACATCGCAGCGGATGGCGCTTACTGTATTGCCAAGTCCACGTGCCAGACCCTCCGCAGCTTCGAGGGCGATGTCAGCGATGAGCACCTCTGCGCCTTCTTCAACAAACCGGCGCACGGTCGCAGCACCTATGCCGCTGCTGCCGCCGGTGATGATGCACGTCTTGCCTTCAAGCCGCTGGCTGTTGCTCATGTTCCCCCATCCATTTGATCCTCTGGTGGAGCGGCAATTCAGCAGGGTTGCAGGCAAACTGCAAGCCACTCTAGGATTCACCACTACCCAAGCATGATTCTCTTCCTGCGCCGCGATCTCATCATCCTGCTCGTCACCGTGACGCTGTGGCTGCTCACGCCTGAATTTCAGACGCTGTCCCTGCCTGCTGCCATTGGCGCGGTCTTATGCGCATTCCAGTTCCACGAGTGGGGACACTGGTTGGGTGGGCGCCGTGTGCAGGCCGTCATGACCCCAGCGTCGGTATGGTGGTCGCCTTTTCTCTTTCAGTTCGATGGCCGGGCCAATTCGAGACAGCAGTTCCTGCACATGTCGTGGCCAGGGTTTGTCGCCACCGCGCTCTTCATCGCTTGTTTCGAATGGGGGCTTCCCGCAGGCCACCCAAGTACTGCCCTGACACAGGACATTGGTCGGTTTCTCGCCGGCATCACTGTCGTGATCGAAGGGCCGCTGGCGCTTTGGACGCTGCTTGGCGGGCGAGTTCCGCCAGTGCCGGTGTGGCTGCCTGGACGGAGAAAATCAACGGGTGAGGATTAGCGCTTAAGCAACTCAACCACGTAGTTGTCGGGGTCCCGGGCCAACGCCACGATAGCACCTGGCAATGCCTCGATTGGGCCTGCTTCGCGATCAATTTTCAGCTCTCGTGCCCGGATCTTCTCAATCAGCGCTGCCGGGTCTGCAACTTCAAAGACGAGTTTCACATCGCTGCCGTCGTACACACGCTCACGATCGTTCGGCCAGTTCATCAGAACGAGAGAACCACCTTTGCCTTCCGGATACACCAGTACGATCTCGTTGAGATAGCCTAGTTCGTAGGTACGCGCGACCCGCATGCCGAGTACTTCAGTGTAAAAAGCCTTCGAAACTTCTAGGTCTTTGACACCGATGCCAGTCAGTCCCAAGTAATCCGCTGCACTCCATGGCGAAAGCACCAGCAAAACGATCCCGAGCCATCTTCTGATATTCACGGCCTTGGTCATGGGTTCCCCTTTACGTAGTCGTTAACACGCTTGTGCACATGTCGGGTACGGATTTCTTGATAGTTGCCAAGCGTCTGGCCGCCCCTTGCACAGGTCTTGAACCCGCGCGTCTGCGCAGCCATGTTGTTGGTGTCCTGGTCGTAGATCGGGCCGAGGAATCCCAGCCCTTCTGACTTCGTGTAGCTGTCTTCCACATCCAGAAACAGCGGTTCCGGTGGTGGTGGCGGCGGGAACTGTGGGTGCTTCGGTCGCAGGATAAAAAGATCGAAAAAAGAGAAGTCCGGATTGTCCGGGTCTGGCCGGAATCGATAGACCATCGGCAGCGACAGACCTGGGAAGACAAACAGGTTCGGGAACAGGAAGTATTCGATGGAGTCGAGGGTTTGCGCGGTTGAGTAGCGTGAAAAGTCCTGATCGTACTGCTCACCCAGCTGTTTCTGGATGATGCGCGCATAAACGTCCCGGGCGGTCTCGCCTTCAGCCACAACAGGGCAAGGTCCTTCCGCTGAGCCACGCCGGCCCCAGATCTGCTCCATCAGTTCCTGCTGGGTTGGCTGACGGGGCATACGCGGATTCGCCGCGCCGGTGGTATGGATGAACCGGTTTACGTTGTCCGGGTAGACGTCATAGGTCGTGATGGGTTCGGAATAGTCCCGTCCACCAGCATGCGTTTCCTTGACGTGATAAGCCTCCATGAAGGCTTCTTCGGCAGCTTTCCAGTTGACCGGCAGTCTTTTGGTCACGGCGGTTTCAATGTAGCGGTCCTGGATGCGAAAACGATCCAGATGGGCGGGAAACACGCCGAGCCACTTCTCCAGTGGCTCCGCTTCGAGATCGAAGTTGATGAACACGAAACCGCCCCATAGACCGACCTTCACCGGTCTGAGGTTATGGGTGGCATCCGCCCCACCCACCTTCACATGCGGGAAATCCCAGCTTTCTGGTAGATCGACCAGTTCACCATCGAGGTTGTAGATCCACGCATGAAATGGACACCGGAAGTTCTGGCAGTTGCCTTCAGACTGAGAGGGTTTGAGCGCCGTGCCACGATGCATGCAGGCGTTTCGAAACGCTTTAATCTCACCAGACCCGGTACGGACGACGATGGCGGACAGATGGCCGATGTCGTAAACGTGGTAGTCACCGGCTTCCGCAACGTGTTCCTCGCGGCAGGCCACCTGCCACACCTTGGGCCACATCCTGGAAAACTCGGCTTCAGCAAAGTCTTTCGAGGTGTAGTTCGAATAGGGAATGTCCTCATCACCCATGAAGGCATAACTGTAGTCGAGGAAAGGCTCCGGCGGTTTGGAGCTGTCGAGCAGGATGGCCTCCTGATAGGTCGGCCCAGGTGCGCGGGCTTCCCCTGGAGCAAGTCCGGATGCGCGTGACATGGTGGTCCCCTTCAGATCATGACAACTGAGCGCGTTGCAGCTTGTGGGATTATGCCCCGGCTTGACGTCGAGAAGGAGATACTGTCGAACGCGCGTTACCAGCCGGCTGAAAAATTCCAGGAAAGGACTTTTTCGGCAGCCTGATATCCCTCAGTTAAAGCCTCGAGTCAGCGCGAAGGACCCGGACGACTGATGACCGTGGTTGTCGAAGCCAATTCCATGACCATGGCCATCGCTACCGTACCCGACATGGAAAACGGATCGACCAGACTGTGCTCGGAATACCGAAGAATCGTACCGGCGTTGACGCGGTTGAGATCCACCCTGCCCATTCGCCAACTCGAAAAGGCCCGCTCTTCAATCTGTTCGTAATGCAGGAGCATCACGTCGGTATGTCGAGAGTCGGCAAGGAGGCGGCTATAAAGGGCATTGATTTGCGCCCTTCCGCCTTCCAGCGCCTGCAGAAAGAGACTGGCCTGGGTGCACACGCAAAGCACTCCGGTAATGCCCTTTTCTGCATTAGTCCTCTGCGCACGTTCGAGAATGGCGTCAGTGGAATCCGATGTGATCGGAGAAGCACTGCGACTGGCGTACAACAAACGAACAAGCATAGTAGTCCTGGCGTCAGCCGCTGTGGTTTCCTGGCATCAGCGAGAGGAATTCCCGCCGCAGATTGGCATCCTTGAGAAAGGAGCCCCGCATGATGCTGTTGGTCATGCGCGAGTTCATATCTTTGACCCCGCGCCACTGCATGCAGAAGTGGTCTGCCTCCATGACGATGGCGAGACCATCCGGTTGCATTTTTTCCTGCAAGAGATCCGCGAGTTGGGCGATGGCCTCTTCCTGGATCTGTGGCCTCGACATCACCCAGTCAATCAGGCGCACGTATTTGGACAAGCCGATCAGAGCCGACTGTTCATTCGGCATCACCCCCACCCACACGCGCCCCATGATCGGACACAGGTGATGGGAACAGGCGCTGCGCACCGTGATGGGGCCGATGATCATCAGCTCGTTGAGGAGCGAGACGTTCGGAAATTCGGTCACCGGCGGCATCGGTGTGAAGCGGCCACCGAAGACTTCCTTCAAGTACATCTTGGCGACGCGCCGAGCTGTTTGTTGAGTGTTGTGATCACTCTCGATATCGATCACCAAGGTTTCAAGGACAGCGCGAAACTTGTCTTCGAGATCACCCTGCAGTTCTTCGAGTTCACCAGGTTCGATGAACTCATGAATGTTGTCGTTGGCATGGAAGCGCTTTCCAGCCGCACGAATTCGCTCCCGGATTCGATCGGAAACGGTATGCATCGCATCTTCACGACTGTCTGCTGGATTGATGCCAACACACACTTTGCCGCTCATGCACGGGCTCCACGTTTTATTGCTCTTTCGGTCTCACAGCTTACCACGCCCGAATGTGAAGCCTGAGTGAAGTACTGCTTTACCCCGGCATTGCGCTCAGAATGAGATACTTTGGCCGGCTTTAACTTCGGAGTCCACGTTGTTCGATCGAATGATCGGCGCAATCAGCGGCGCGGCTCTGCAGGAGGTGGAAAACGGTCGAGTGCCCGATCTGCTGCTTCGTCTTGGCATCCGCATGATCGTTCAACAAAGACAGCGTGAATTGGTCGGACTGGACCCTGTCAAGGCCACCGCGTCATTTGTTCAGACCATGGATTGCGCGCCGGTTGCCTTGGTACCGGATCTCGCCAATTCCCAACACTACGAGGTACCTGCACGTTTTTTTGAGCTGGCGCTTGGGGCAAACAGGAAGTACAGCTGCTGTTTGTGGGACGCAGGTACAACCAACCTGGATGATGCTGGGCGCAACGCCCTGCAACAGGTCGTGGAGCGCGCCGAGATCCGCGATGGCATGCACGTGCTCGATCTTGGTTGTGGCTGGAGTTCGTTGAGTCTCTGGCTCGCGTCCCAATTTCCAAATGCCCACATCACCGGAGTCTCGAACTCCACCTCTCAGGGCACCTTCATCCGGGCAGAAGCCGAACGGCGCGTGGCCTTACCAACGTCCACATCATCACTGCAGACATGAATACCTTTGCACCAGGACAGACCTTCAACCGCGTGGTTTCCATCGAGATGTTTGAACACATGCGAAACTGGCGGGAACTGTTCAATCGCATCGGGAGCTGGCTTGAGCCTGGCGGCCGTTTTTTCCTGCACACCTTCAGCCATCGGACCACGCCTTACTCCTATGTGGATCGGGGGGAAGGCGACTGGATGGCCCGTCACTTCTTTACCGGCGGAATGATGCCGAGCCATCAGCTCGCGACACTCTTCTCTGCACGTACGACCGAAGTGGTGTTGCAGCATCGGGCGACGTGGTGGCTTGAAAGCCTGCACTACGCCCGAACGGCAGAAGCCTGGCTCAGCAACTTTGATCGGCACGCAGCAGAGATCCGGGCGATGTTCCGCAGTGTCTACGGTGACGATGCAAACCGCTGGTTCGTTCGCTGGCGAATCTTCTTTCTGGCTTGTGCGGGTATGTTCGGTGCCGATCGTGGCGAGTCCTGGGGTGTCTCCCATCACCTCTTTGGAAAAGACCCGGCATGACCCCGGAGCGCTGGACCTGGATCCTCAACTTCGCCGGTTTCCAGGTGGGCTGGTTTGCTTGCGTGCTCGGCGGTGCCTACGATCTGGGTACGGCAGGCGCGTGTGCGGGCTTGTTGTTGCTACTCGCCCATCTGGCCAAGACCCCCAACCGCACGGCTGAGCTCAAACTCATTCTTTGTGCCGGGCTCCTGGGTACGCTGTTCGATATAGCGTTGATCCAGATCGGCGCCATGCGTTTTCAAAGCAGTGCGCTCGGAGCCGGTTTCGCACCTGAATGGATGATCGTCTTGTGGATGTTGTTCGCGGCGACACTCAACGTGAGCCTCGACTGGTTGCGACGGAAGCTCTGGCTGGGTACGGTGGCCGGTGCGATTTCTGGCCCGCTGGCCTACCTTGCCGGCGAACGACTCGGTGCCATGGAGGTCATTGATCGCCAAACCCTGCTGCTGCTCTTGATTGTCGGCTGGGGTACGGCTGTACCGCTGCTCGCTCATCTGTCGACACGCTTCAATGGTTTTGCCACACCGGCGGTCTACCTGAAGTAACGCTATTCGTCAGTATTTTCTCGCTTCCACCGATACAAGCGACGGTAAAAGCTGATCAGCCCGATGCTGCCGGCGAGCAGAAAATTGAACACCTTTTCCGGAGTCACAGGCGCCGGTCCCACGACGCCTTGCGCCGCTGCTGACAGCCAGGTGGTATAGGGCATTTGCATGGATAGCAGGAGCAACAGGAGATTCAGGCAGCTGTCCGTCAGCGCCACGGTACTTGTTGTCTCCGGTTTACGGATGACGAATCCCAGGCTCACCAGACAGAAACCGTAGTACAACCACTTGGCCTCCGAATCATCAGCAAAGGCCGCACCACGGAGGTTGATGTTGAAAAGCACATCAAGGGCGATGAAAAGCGGTGTCGCCCATAGATAGGATTTGAGAATCCAATCGGCCGAAGGCATGTTTCTCACTCCAGGTTCTCGCCTCAAAAGGTGGGGACAACACTTCGGCTGCAACCACGCTCATGAGGACGATGATCTGCGTGACCCAGCAAAACAAACGGGAACAAACCAGGACAGGAGCACAACCCATGAAATCAGGACGGCGCGTAAGGCTTCTTTGCCGGACCGTCAACGGTGTGATTGCGATTGTCCTGATGTTGCTACCCGCCTTTCCACAGGCCGATGCCCACATCCTGGACTTCGACGTCTTCCTCAACGGAGATCCGATGGGGAGCCACCGCTACACCCTCTCAGGCTCGGGTGACCGGGTGAAGGTCCTGAGCGAAGCCTCCTACCGGGTCAAGGTGCTGATGGTTACCGCGTGGCGGTATACACACCGCAGCGAGGAGGTCTGGCTGAAAGGCTGCCTGCGCTCCATCGATTCAACCACCGATGAAAATGGCAGCGACTACCACGTCGCCGGTAAAACCACGGCGGCGGGACTGGAAATGAACACCCAGGACGGGCCGCGTCAGACCAATGGCTGTGTCCGCACCTTCGCCTACTGGTTGCCAGAGCTGCACGAATCGAAGGAACTGCTCAATGCCCAGACCGGCAAAGTCGAGCCGGTGACCATCACTGCGCTCGAGCCTCGCCCGGCACCCGGCCAGAGTGAATTCAGGGGTGGGACCGTCTGGGGAGTCCGCGGCAAGGGCATTCAAATCGACGTGTGGCAGGACGGCGCCGGAGACTGGTACGGCCTCGCCTCAAAGACACCGGAAGGCAGACTGATCGAATACGTTCGAAAGGAAACCGGACCCTAGGTACTCCTGACAATAGGAGCTGGCGGTCTACCGCCGGACACCCCGATGCATTACCGTCCGAGCACGCCGCTCAAGTTGAGAAGGTCTTGAAAGACGAAAGGCTGAAGGAACAAAAGGCTGGGGCCGCAGGTTCATCTCCCGCGGTCCGCCTGGAGGTCCAAGATCATATTGCCGAGGTGATCCTCGCTCGCCCGGAACGCAAGAATGCCATCAACGGTCCACTTGGCCTGGATCTCGCTGCGGCATTGAAGACTGCTGACACGGATCCCGCGGTCCATGTCGTGCTGCTGCGCGGAGACGGTGGCGCTTTCTGCTCCGGGATCGACCTCAACGCCTTCAACGCCGATCCCGTTCCGGACTGGCTACCGGACTTCCCGTCGATCTGGCGCTCGGCCCACCGGTCGCTGTTTGAATGTCGCAAACCCCTGGTCTGTGCACTTGAGCGTTATGCCATTAACGGTGGTGCGGCGCTGGCTCTGGCCGCAGACCTGCTTTTCGTCGGCAGAACCGCGTGGCTGCAGATTGGCGAAGCCCGCCTGGGCATGGCGGCACCGTATAACCTCGCCTGGGCGTCACTGCGATTACCGGAGTCTGCAATTGCCCGGCTGGTCTTCATGGCGGACCGGGTCAGCGGGCCTGAGTTGCTTGCGCTTGGGATCGCCCACCGGGTCGCAGATGATGAAGACGTCTTGACCCAGACACGCGCTTTTTGCGCAGAGGTGGCCAGCTGGCCTGAGGGCGGCCTCAGCCGCATCAAGTCAGGGATCAGGGCACGGCTGGGGATGTCTGCAGATGACTGGTTCGATCGATTTGCAGGGTCGAATCCCGTTCCCGTGAAGCCACCTCTGCGCCAACGCTGAACCTGGCGAGACTCACCACTCACACTTCGACGAGGGAAAATCCACTTTGCGTAGCCAACTCTCGGCGCAGGAGCAGGCGCTTGTCGATGACGTCACCACCTTCCTGCGCGAACACCTGCCTGAAGATCTTGCTAATCGGGTGAAGCGCGGGAAAAGGGTTCCGCGCAGCGATCTCGCACATTGGACGAAGTTGCTCAATGACCGTGGCTGGGCCGCACCCCACTGGCCAATTGCACACGGCGGCACCGGCTGGTCGTTAACCCAGCGGCAGCTGTTCGACAACGCCTGCCGTGCTGCCCATGCCCCGCCGCTGTCCGGTTTCGGTTTCAACATGGTCGGCCCGGCCATCATCCGTTTTGGGACACCTGAACAACAGGCTCGCTTCCTGCCAGCGATCCGCCGGGGCGATCTCTGGTGGTGTCAGGGGTACTCTGAGCCCGAGGCCGGGTCGGACCTCGCATCCCTCCGCACCCGGGCTGTCCGCACCGGCGACACTTACCGGGTGAACGGTCGCAAGATCTGGACGACCGGTGCCGAAGAGGCTGACTGGATCTTCTGTCTGGTGCGAACCGATGCAGAGGTTCAACCCCAGCGCGGCATCAGCTTTCTGCTGATGGATCTGACCAGCCCCGGTATCGAAGTCACACCGCTTCTGGCATTCAACAGCAAACGTCTGTGGAATCAGGTTTTCTTCCGTGACGTTGACGTGCCTGTGGAACAGCGGCTCGGTGGCGAGAACCAGGGTTGGTCCGTTGCCAAAGCGCTCCTTGGCGATGAGCGCCTTTTGGTGTCCCGGGTTGCTGAGAACCGGCGCATCCTCTCCCTGGTGGATGAAGCACTGGACGCGAGTGACGCGGGTGCGGAATTGCAGTCACAGGCCAACCGTTTGCGAATTCGGCTCGATGCCCTTGAGGCGACCAGTCAACGGCTGCTTCGCGCGGCAGATGGTGGCGCGAAGATCGGTGCCGAACCCTCATTGTTGAAGCTGCTCGGCAGCACGCTCGTGCAGGCCCAGGATGAGTTGCTCGCGGATCTGGCCGGGCAGTGGTTGCTCCCGACCGACACCGGAGACCGTGGCGAACCGGCCGGACCTGACTGGGCCGAATACGTCGCATCAGGTCTTTTCCACCACCGCGGCTACACCATCGCCGGCGGCACCACCGAAGTTCAGAAAAATATCATTGCCCGAGAGGTACTCGGGCTCTGAAATTCAGACAGCTTCTTATATATCGAAGCGAACACTCGAAGGAGCGCCGCGATGACTGCAGTCGATGTGAGCAAGAATGGTCGTGTGATCGTGGTGACCATTAACCGGCCACACGCCCGCAACGCCGTCGATGGACCGACAGCTGCCCTGCTGGCTGCAGCCTTTCGAAAGTTTGATGCTGACGATGGAGCGGACGTGGCCATCCTGACCGGTGCGAACGGAACCTTCTGCGCCGGCGCAGACCTCAAGGCCGTTGCTTCAGGCCACGGCAACAAAGTCAGGCTGGAAGGTGACGGTCCCATGGGTCCGAGCCGTATGGTCCTCGGCAAACCCGTGATCGCCGCGGTTGAAGGCCACGCCGTCGCCGGCGGGCTGGAACTGGCACTCTGGTGCGATCTTCGAGTCGCAGCGGAGGACGCAGTGTTCGGCGTGTATTGCCGGCGGTGGGGAGTACCTCTCGTTGATGGCGGCACCATTCGCCTGCCGCGCCTCATCGGTCATAGCCACGCATTTGATCTGATCCTGACCGGTCGTGGGGTGAGTGGTGACGAAGCGCGGATGATGGGGCTCGCCAACCGGGTCGTACCCAAAGGTCAGGCGCTTGATGCTGCGATGGCGCTCGCGATCCAGCTCAGTGCCTTTCCGCAACGCTGCATGCGGGCTGACCGACGCTCGTCCTACGAACAATGGGAGCGACCCCTCGACAGAGCCCTGACCAGGGAAACGGAGCTTGGGCTTGAAGTGATTCGCTCCGGGGAAACGCGTGCCGGCGCAGCCCGCTTTGCCGCCGGAAAAGGGCGACACGGGGAGTTCCATGACCTCTAGCCCGACGGGAATTCGCTGAGGTTATATCCATATTTCCGTTTGACACGCCCTCTCTCCCTTCCGTATAACTCCCTGCAGCCAAGTTTCCCACTGAGGCCGGGGAACTGTGGCTATTGGGGAGATTTTTACCATTCACAGAGGGGAGAACCCATGCGAAAGCGTACTGGTACGCGTGCTCGCCTGCTGGCAGGCGCAGTCGGCGCATTCGGATCCGTGGCCATGTTGCCTTCGACCGTTAACGCCGCGGAAAGCGGTCGTCAGATCGAAGAAGTCATCGTCACCGCCGAACGCAAAGAAGCGTCCATCCAGGACACATCCATTTCCATTTCCGCGTTTACCGGCGAATTCATCGAGGATTTCGGTATTCGCAACCAGGAAGACCTGCAGAACTATATTCCTGCAACCACCTTCCAGCCCTACGACGCAACGGTACGTGGTGTCGGCCGGAACTTCCGCGCGCTGGGCGGCGACCCGGGTGTGGCGACCTATCAGAACGGCATCTACTCCGAAGACCTTTTGACCGCGACCGCACAGTCATTCTTCGACGTTGAGCGCGTTGAAGTCCTGCGTGGCCCCCAGGGAACCCTGTACGGCCGCAACGCCGTCGGTGGAGCCATCAACATCCTCTACAAAGAGCCGACCGACGAATTCGAAGCGATCGTCAAGACGCTCTTTGGCAACCAGGGTACCCAGGAGTACATGGGCGCCATCTCCGGCCCGCTGATCCAGGATCAGCTGTCGACCCGAATCACCTTCACCCATCGTGAGCGTGATGGCTGGATCGACGACATCGCCCCAACCGGCGAAGACTTCGATTCCCTGGAAGATGAAAACATCGCCGTTCAGTTCCGCTGGACGCCGTTCGAATCCGTTGAGGTGAATCTGCGCCGCAACTGGATGGACAACGACCGCGTCTTCGGTGGTGCTAATGGCGGTCCGCTGATGGTGCTTTCGGAAAAAGGTCAGTCTCAGCGTGACACCTCCGAACTCGTACCGGGGTACCGTTTCATCACCACCGGCCAAACGGCCAACCGTCTGGCCCGGGACTTCCACGACACCTCTCGTCCGGTACTGCAGTTCACCGACCCCGTCACCGGCGCCGTGCGTAACGCCCAGGCACTGCGTGCGGGTATCGACCACTACGGTGCCAACCCGGGTGTTATCGCGGCTCCAAACCTGAACGGTTTCCAGAACGCGGCAGCATCACTCACTGGCTTCAACCGAACGTCAGCGGCCGACGCAGCCGCCTACAACGACTGCCTAGTCGGCAGCGGCACCATTCGGGGCGATGACCTCTGCGCCGCCAGTAACGGCTTCAACTGGGAGTCGTTCAAGCAGCGTGGTACGCAGTTCAACATCACCTGGGATGCGACCGACAACATCCAGCTGAAGTACCTGTACGGTAACAATACGCTGGCCTATCAGCGCATTACGGATGACGACAACACCGGCAGCCTGTTCCACGACCGGCAGTTCTACGTGAACCACGAAGCTGACTACGAGTCCCACGAACTGCAGGCCTTCGTAGACATCACCGACTCCATTTCGTTCACGTCAGGGATCTTCTTCTACGATGCGACCATCGATCAGCGTGGTGACTTCTACTCCTCACTGCAGGAAGCGAAGTACCGAGATGCGTACAACGACCGCACCTCTTTTGCCCCGCTCGGTGGCATCAGCGCGTCAACACTCGCTTTCGGAACCCGTCCGATGGTGAATCTCTACTCCGCGAAGAACAGCTGCAACGTCGCCACGCCGGCACCGAGCTGCGCCCGCAACTTCGCGGTCAACAACCTCACCAACAACAACAACCTGCAGACTTCACGCTGGTACGGTGATCCAGGTACCGACCCCAATCTGAGCGTTACCCACGGTCCCAACACCGTTGCCAGCGATCTGCTGTACCACACCCAGACCAAGCGCGACGCATTCGCGGCGTACACCCAGGGTGTTTGGGATATCAATGAGGTCTTTACTCTGACCCTCGGTCTGCGATATGCCGAAGATGAAGTTATCGCTGAGGAAAACCTCTGGCGTTATTCGGAAACCGGCGCACTCAATGCTGTCGGGAACCCCGGATTCCTCGGCCTCTTTGGCGGGCTGGCGGCAGTGAACATCACCAACGGCGGGCTGATCGCCAACCCCGATGGCACGTTCACGCCCACCCCGGCAGCCACCAATGGCGGTATCCCCTTCGCCCTCTCCGTTTACCGTCCGTTCGAGCGGAAGGACAAGGAGTGGACCTGGCGGGCGAACCTCGACTGGAACATCACGGATGACGCCATGATGTATTTCTCGGCAACGTCGGGCTACCGTTCCGGCGGCTTCGCGCTGGTGTACTTCAGCCGGACCCCGACCTACGAACCCGAAGAGCTGATCTCCTACGAAATCGGCTACAAGACCCAGTGGCTGGACAACGCCCTGCAGGTGAACGGGTCGTTCTACCTCTATGACTACGAGTCCATTCACTCCTTCGCTTCGGAAGTTTCAGAAATCGGTGGTGTGACCACCTCCGTACTGGCCGCTCCTGGCGCCGAAATCTCCGGGATCGAAGCCGAGGTGATCTGGCTGGCAACCGACAACCTGTCTTTCGGTGGCAACTTCAGCTATACGCCGAGCAAGTACACCAAGAGCTTCTTCCTGTCAGATCCGTCCGAATCGGACATTCCGCCGTCGCTCTTCCCGAACTTCGAAGCGCTGACCCAGGACATCAAAGGCAATCAGCTCCTGCAAGTCCCGGAACTCAAGTTCGTAGGTTATGGCGCCTACCGGTTTGACCTGGCAGGCGGATCCAGCCTCGAGTTCACTGGCACCTACAGCTGGACGGACAAGATGTACTTCACGCCGTTCGAGAGCGATGTTGCGAAGGCCGACAGCTTCGGCCGGCTAGATGCACGTGCGAACTGGCGCAGTGAAGACGACGCCTGGCTGGTCAGCGGTTTCATCAACAACATCACCGATGAAGTGGGCATTCTCTTCGTTGGCCGTAACGGCGAAGGCGCCCAGTTCCGCACGGGCGTACAGACGACCCAGGCCCGCACCTTCGGAGTCGAGGTGCAGTACACCTTCAGCGGCAAGTGATGGCCTGACCGTCACCGAGGACCGGTACTGGCCGGTCCTTTTGTCAACGCCGGGTTTCCATACCCGGCGTTGTCATTTTCGGGCCTGAAGATTTTGTGTGTAGACGGCTGCCTGTTCACCTGCGAGCTTGCCAAATACCACGCAGGGACCGTACGACCCACCACCGCCGATGTAGCGATCCCCATGCAGGGAGCCGACGGTCTCTCCCGCTGCGTACAGACCCTTGATCACGGATTCATCGCGACGCAGAACCCGCATGTCGGCATCAGTACGCAGCCCGGTACCCGTCCAGCAGATGATTGCCGGGCGCAGTTCCGCGGCGTAGAACGGTGGCGTCAGCACCGGGCGCATGCCCGACGCCGGCTCCTTGAAATAGACCGAATCCACACCTCGCGCACAATCAGCGTTGTAGCGTGCAATGGTCCCTTCCAGCACGTTCGGATCCGCACCGATCTGCTTCGCCAGCTCAACCAGCGAAGTCGCTCGTGCGATCCGCCCTTCATCGGCCTTTTTCGCCAGCACATCGTTCACCCAGTAAGCCCGCGAAATGGCACTCGGCTTTGCGGCAGCACGCGCCGCTTCATCGAACACTGCAAAGGCGTGCCCACCTTCCTTTTCAATCAGCCCACCGAGTACGGTATACGGTGACGCTTCATTGGCGAATCGTCGACCTGACGGATTCACCATCACCAGCCACCCGGGCAACAGTACTTCGAGATCGCGACTGAAGCCCGGGGTTACCAGGAGCAGGCCACGGTCGTGACCAGCGATATCCGCATCCAGCGCTTCGGCCATGGCGAGCGCGTCACCCTGCGCGAAAGGCGAACCGATGTACCACGACCAGTTGTCCGCCTTGGCGGCCTGCGGGTAGTGGCGCCCCAGAAGTTCTTTGTTTGCACCGAAACCGCCGGTAGACAGGATCGCCGCGCCACAGGTCGCCACGTCATCACCAGTACGCACGCCACAGATCCGGCCGGCGTCGTCAGTGATGAGTCCTGAGGCGCGGGCGTTGAACACAAAATCGATGTTGCGGTTGCCACAATGACCGTAGAGCACTTCAACGATGCGCTCACCCGCCCCTTCCGGCCGATGCCCCCGCGGCACGGAACTGACCCCGGACCGATAAACCCCTTCCGGTTTGAACTCGACTCCCAGATTCTTGAGCCACTCGAACGTTGGCGCCGACAGATCACAATATCGACGTACCACTGACGGCTCGACCAGCCACTGATTCAGCGTCATGTAGTGCTCGTACATGTCGTCCGCTGTGTCATTCATCACGCCGGCTTCCCGTTGCACGCTGGTACCCGCGGCGTAGAAGTGTCCTCCGGAAAGTCGCGACGAACCGCCGACCTGTTTGTCGGCCTCCATCACCAGCACAGATGCGCCGGCCAGACTTGCGGACAAAGCCGCTGACAGGCCAGCAGCCCCCGCTCCCGCCACGATGACGTCGTAATCTCGAGCCATTCTTCCCCCTGTTTCTGCGCTTGAATCGAATGTACACCTACGGCAACAAAGTCCGAAGTGTACTCAAGGGAAAGACAGGTAATATCGAACCCCATCGGTGGCTGTATGGCCCACAGCAACCGCACGATTCCAAATCCAATCGGGGACCTTATGAAACTGCTGAAATTCCTGCTGATTCTCCTCGTTGTTTATGCCGGCATCGTCACCGTCTTCGAATCCCTGCTGGGTTATTACCAGCCCACCAACGACGGCACACTGCGGATCACCACCATGGGCAACGGCGAACCGCACACCCGCGTTCTCGCCCGCATCGCCTTCGAGGAAAAGCTCTATGTCGCAGTGAATCATTGGCCGCGCGGCTGGTATTCACAGGCCCTTGCAAACCCGGAAGTCACCATCGAGATGGATGGGCAGACCGGGAAATACCAAGCCGTTGAAATTACTGACAGTGATGAGTTCGCGGTGGTGGACGCAGCCCGCCCACTCGGGATCGGGTTCATAATTCTCACGGGCTTTCCACCACGGCGCATTCTGCGCCTCGATCCGATCAGTACTTGAGACCGGTTGGCAACTCCCTTGGTCCAGCGAGTTTTCCGGGACGAGAATCCATGATTCATAACCTCACAGGGAGTGCTTTCATGATTCAGGCCAAGAACGTCGCGCTACCTCCGATATCTGCGACTTCACGCCTGCTGCTTGTTGTTTTTCTCTCACTGATCGCCGTTGTGCCCGCGTTGAGCCACGCACGTGTGCATCCCATCGAGAATGTCACCGGTTCGACGATTCCTCCGGGCCTCGATGCGGCGAAAGTTGAAAAGGCCATCATTCTGGGCGGCATGCAGCACGGCTGGCTGAGCACCAAGGTTGCTGACGGCCATTTGCAGGCCACAATCACCCTTCGCAAACACTCCGCAACCGTTGATACCCAGTGGGATCAGAGCAGTTATTTGATCACGTATAAGGACAGCCAGAATCTGAAATTCAAAGACGGCAAGATCCACGGCAACTACAACGTTTGGGTCCGTAATCTCAATCTGGACGTCCAGCGCTCTTTGGCACAACAGGCACTCTGACTCATCAACAACATTGCCCGCGTTGTGATAGCGCGGCAACCAGGTCTTCGTGAACGATGGAAGACCCAGCGCCGTGCGGTGGTCATCCTGAACCGTGTCGGCTCCTGCAGACAGGACCCAGCGTACACGTCAGCCCCGTGCTGACACCTTACGGGGTGGCTGGTCGCCGCCCCTCGATATAGTCGTCAATGAGCTCGTGGTAGCGGCGGACGCGGTTTTCCTGGTTCGCGAGGTACACCCCTTTAAATCCTCGTGAGCGGAAACCGGTTTGCTGCCGCACGAAGACCGCTATGTCTTCATCGATGGTCTTGCCCATGGAAACTTCACCCGGCTTGAAGACCACGTGCGGGTTTTCGGCATCCCGTGGAAAAGGCCCGATCATGGTCGCTACCGGATGGATCTCACCGTCCGGCTGCGAGCAATACCACCAGTTGTCGAAGACACACTGCTCCGGATCGTTGTAGTGCGGTCGCGCCCGCAGGAAGTGGAAACCATCCGCCCACACCGAGACAGCGAAGTTTGGAAACAGCGTGTAGTGGAAAGCATCGGTCAGGGCTTCATCGGGCAGGTTTTCGTAGTGGGTATATCCTCGCACCTTACCCACGCGACGCTTCGCATCTTGGAGAATTCTGCGTCCGTTCTCCGGATTGTCGCGAATCAATGCGGGATCTATCTCCCAATGGGCGAGCAGTGATTTCAGTGGCTCTTTGGGTGTCCCGTCCTTTTCAAACTGGGCGACGCCAAAACCACCCTGCATGACCATGCGGTTGTGGCCTTCGTCGGAAAGGTCGAACAGCGTGTCGTAGATGTTGGTGTTGATATTACCGTTCACCTTGCGGCGGTTGGTTTCGATCGTCGCCCCCATGTGAACGGTGGGCACGTGATAGGACTCGTTGAAGTTGTCGAGCACCACCTTCCAGTTGCAGGGTAGCGTCGTAGTGAGCCCCACATAACGTTTCCATTTGTGCAGTTCCCAGCGGTTCCAGTCATCCCAGATCGGACCGAGGTATTCCTTGAGGGAAACGCAGTCTGGATCCATGTTGACCCAGACGAACCCGGCGAAGGTCTCGCAGCGGAGTTCTTCGAGACGAACGTTCTGGCAGGGGTTGCCCTCCGGAAAGTCCTCAGCATCCGGTGCAAAATTCAGCGAGCCATCGGGCATGAACGCCCAGCTGTGGTACTTGCAGACGAATCGTTTCACGGAGCCTTTCTCTCCGGTCACGAGTGGATTACCGCGGTGCTGGCAGATGTTGTAGAACGCCTTCACGGAACCATCCTTCTGGCGAACCATCAGGATCTGTTCAGGGCCGACTTCTTCCATCTGCCAATCACCGTGTTTCGGCAATTCCGATTCACGGCCGAGCAGCAACCAGACCTTGGTCCACATGCCTTCCCACTCTTTCTGGAAGAACTCCTTGCTCGTGTACCGATAGCCTTCGATGCGGTGCCCACGCAACTCCTGCTTCGGCCAGCGCCGGATTTCCCTGCTGATCGTTGCTTCTGCCATGGGGGTGTTCTCTCCGCTGGTTAGATCTCTGGTGCGCTGAATTCGATTAGCGTGTCAGTGCTTCACGCCGGGTACCTGCCCGCGATGATCAATAGCCCTTCAGTTCTGCAAACCGGTTACGGTGAAACGCCGCATCACCCATCAACGTCTCGGAAACGCGGCCGTGTTTCATGTAAAGGCCGATGTCATGTTCATCCGTCACGCCGATGCCGCCATGCATCTGCACGCCCTCTTTTCCGGCGAGTCGCGCGGTATCTGACAACCGCGCCTTGCAGATACTGGCCAGCTGCAACGCATTGTCTGCCTTGTCATCCAACGCTCGCAGGGTTTGCAGGACGATGGATTTCGACAGCTCTTTTTCACAGAACCAACGCGCAGCACGGTGTTTCAAACCTTGGAACGAACCGATCTTGGCGCCGAACTGTTCTCTCACCTTGAGGTAATCGAGGGTGATGTCGAAGGTCTGTTGAATGACGCCGAGCATGTCCGCTGACAGCGCGACGGCCGCTTCGGCCAGGACCTGATCGAGGATCTCGGCGCCTTGACCAACGACACCGACTACAGCGCCGGCGCCAACCTTTACGTCGTGCAATTCGATGTTGGCCGCAACGCGGCTGTCGAGCAGCAGGTTGCGATGCACTTTCACCCCTGCGGCCGCCGGATCGACGAGGAACAGCGTCAAACCAGATCGATCACCCGCCGCACCAGAGGTGCGTGCGACAACAATCACCGCGTCTGCTGCGTGGCCGTCCGGTACGAGAACCTTACGCCCATTCAGCACATAAGACTCGCCCTGTCGCACCGCCGCCGTGTTCACGGCATATGGGTCGTGCCGGCTCGTTTCCTGAGCGGCCAGGGTCAGCACAGCCGACCCGTCACATACCTTCGGCAACCAGGTCTTTTTCTGTTCTTCCGTACCCCCGAGCCGCAGTGCGCCACCGCCCATGACCACCGAAGAAACAATCGGCAGAACCACAAGACCACGGCCAAGCTCTTCCAAAACGACGCCGAGCTCGGCGAAACCGAGACCCAATCCGCCGTACTCCTCGGCGAAAGGAATCGCCAGCCAACCAAGCTCAGCGGCTTTCTGCCACAGTGCTTCGGGATAACCCTTGCCGGTGTCCTTGCGCAGCTTGCGCAGCTCACCAACGGTCCAGTTATCTGCCACAAAGGCCTTCGCCGAGTCCTGAAGTTGTACCTGCTCTTCGCTCAAAATCAATGGCATCGCGCGAACTCCTCAATCGCCTGGCAGACCAAGCACGCGCTTGGAAATGATGTTGAGCTGGATTTCTGATGTCCCGCCGAGGATCGTCGAGGCCTTGCCATACAGCCACTCCCGGGTGATCTGGCGTTCATCCGCCGGACAATCGTCACCCGTCCACACCAAAGCTTCGTGACCGGCCATGCGCTGCCGAAGGTCAGAACCACGCTGGTTCATCTCCGACAGATAAAGCTTGAACATGGAACCTTCCGGACCCATGCCCTTGCCGGCTTTGGCCGCATCCATCGTCCGCTTGAGCGTGGCCTCATAACAGATCCGATCCATCTCCCACTGCACCAGCTCCTCACGCATGGCGGCGTCAGGCAACCGACCTTCCGGCGCATCAAGGGATTGCCGCGCGACCTGCAGCAGCGACTTGCGCGCCGCACCGCCGCTTGCACTGCCACGCCCGCCGTCGGCCAGCATGGCGCGTTCGTGGTTGAGCAGCGCCTTGGCGACATCCCAACCGCGGTTCTCCGTATGTACGCGCTGCGCAGCCGGCACACGCACGTTGTCGAAAAACGTCTGGCAAAACGGTGATGAACCGCTGATGAGTTCGATGGGCGACGTGGACACGCCAGGTGATGCCATATCGATCAGCAGAAAACTTATCCCGAGATGTTTGGGCGCTTCCGGATCCGTACGCACGAGGCAGAAAATCCAGTCGGAGACGTTGGCATCCGACGTCCAGATTTTCTGACCGTTGACCACGTAGTCGTCACCGTCGCGGACTGCGCGCGTGCGCAGGCTCGCAAGGTCTGATCCGGCACCGGGTTCACTGTAGCCCTGGCACCAACGAATCTCCCCACGCGCGATACGGTTGAGATGCAGCCTTTTCTGCTCTTCTGAGGCGAACTCCATAAGCGCCGGAGCGAGCATGGCGATCCCAAAGTTGAAGAGCATGGAGCGGGTGCCGATGCGGGACATCTCTTCCTGAAGCACCTTGTTTTCAGCCGGCGAGAGTCCGGAACCACCGTATTCTTTCGGCCAGGTCGGTACGGTAAATCCTTTTTCAACCAAACGGTCGAACCACAATCGGGCGTCCGGATGTGGCCAGGTCTGGCGACGTCCGCCCCACACCATTTCGGGTAAAACGCTGTTCTTTCCCTGACAGGTGGAAGGGCAGTTGTTTGCTAGCCAGCCTTTGATTTCCGTACGAAATCCGTCCAGGTCCGCCATCGATCTTCCCTTCATCTAACACGTGTAAAACACGTAACTCTACCCGAATTCTCATTTCGGGTGGCAGGGAGAATTCAAGAGAACCGCCCCGATGGGATGGGGGCGGCAATCGGAGGTTCCCCGAACACTTGCTAAAGCGCGGGCACCAGCGGCGTCCATGGATGGACGGCCCGCCAATCCAACATGAAGTGCTGGATTGGCGTGAGCGGGCGGAAGCCCGCGACTCGTGAAAAAGTCCTTCCTGGACTTTTTCCCTGAAAAAAAGGGCTCAGATGCCGCCGAGATTGACCCGAAGCTCAAGCCCCCAATGCCGGCGGATGTTTGGCACCCGGAAGTTGAGCAGACCAGCGACATTCGTTACCGCCTGGGCATACAGCTCATTCGTCAGGTTCTTCACGAAGAATGAGGCTTCGTAACGGGTCTCCGGGCTGCGCCAGATCAAACTGGCGTTAAAGATGTCGGTCGCCTCGCGGAAGTGCCTGATGAAGTCGCCGTTGAACTGCTGCACGCCGGGGAGTTCATTTACCCTGGAGCCGGAAATGGTCTGTTTGCCCTGGTGCAGCCAGTCGCCGTTTACCGTGAACGAACCCAGGTCCTTCCATGGCAACTCCCATGCAAAACCAGCGGAATACGTCCACTTCGGTGACCGGCCCGTTGGATTCAGATTCGCCAGGTCATTCGGTACCAGCCAGCCGATGAAATTTCCGATTGCATCGTTGATCCGCACCGGCGTGTCGCAAATCGGCAGTCCCTGGGAGAACGGCCCGCCCTGGGTCGGCGGATTGTTGGGATCGGTGCCACTCGGACCATCCGGGTCGGTGCAGAACCCCTTGCGCTTGGTCTTGAGGTGCGATGCGTTGAACCAGAGCGTCAACCCTTCCGTTGGCATCGCCGACAACTCGAGTTCCAGTCCTTTGGTTTCCAGCGCACCCAGGTTTGATTGAATGGTTTCCTGGCCACCACCACCCGGCGCCGGGCGGATGAACGCGGTCTGGAAGTCTTTCACATCGGTCATGAACCCGGTTATGTTCGCCCTCAACCTGTTGTCGAACCACTCGGACTTGACCCCGAGTTCAAAGTTGTCGGCCTTTTCCGGCTTGAAGGGCCCGATCGTCGATACCGAACCGCCGCGGCCATTGAAGCCACCCGCGGTGAATCCTTCGGTGTAGGTGAGGTAAGCCATGATGTCGTCGTTGAGCCGGTAAGTCACACCGGCCATGGGCGTGAAATCCGTCCACTCTTCGGAATCACCCAACCGGTTGTTGCAGCGAATTGCTGAACCAGTTGAATCCAACACCGGGCGACAACCACCGGAGACGCCACCACTGGCATCCCGACCTATCGCCGGAATCAGCTGGAACAACGGCGTCGGTGTTCCCGGCACCGGAGGTCGGGTCAGATCAACCCGGAACACCGGAACATTCAGGCAGGCTCGCGTCTGGTTCTTGACCGACCTGGCCGGGTCGCCTGAACCCACCGCACAATGCTGGAAGTCCTTGCGCTCCGAGGTGTATCGGCCGCCAACCGTCAGCGTCACGTCGTCTGTCACATGCCAGTTGGCCTGGGTGAATACCGCCCACGCATTGTTTTCCTGGTTGCTGAAGCCCGCCTGGCCCTTTGTTACCGGGCTGGTGAATGTGACCGTGCCGGGCGCTCCGGGTCCGAAAATGATGTTCGGAGCGAACAGGATGCCGAACGACTCCTGTTTCATCGTGTATTCCTGCTCGAAATAGTACGCACCGGCGACGAAATCGAACCGGTCGGAAAAGTCCGAGGCGAAACGGATCTCGTGGGAGGTCTGGTAATGATCCTGGATGCGCCTGCCCGCAAACAGATCGTGGGGTGCGGCGTCGATGGTGAAGATGATGTCTTCACGGACTTCACGGTAGTTGCCCACATAGGTCAGCGTGCCGAGATCACCGATGTCCTGGGTGACCTGTGCGGTCATGCCCCAGATTTCGAGGTTCGCCCCCTGGCCACGGTCTTCAGTGTCGTTGGCCGAATACTCTTTATCGACCGAAACCGAACCGAAGGGTTTGGCGCAGATTTGCGCCGCGTTGTCGGCTGCGGTGAATGGCGTCTGACCGAGCACGATCAGGTTGAAGAGCGTTTGCGTGGTCACCACCAGGTCGTTGTCCGTCGGTAATCCGAGGAATAGGTTGCGCGGATTGCTGCGACAGTAGTGGTGCGACTGGGTCATGTAGGTATCGTCGCGCGTCTTGTTGTATTCACCACGCAACACGATATCGAGACTGTCCGTCGGCTTTATACGGAACGAGGGCAACAGCGTCAGGCGATCCGTGCCGCCCCGATCCTTGCCGTTGTGGGTGTTTTTCCAGTATCCACCATGCTGCGTATCCTTGACGGCCAGGCGTGCCGCCATGGAGTCGTTTATGGGTAAATTGGCAACGAGCTTCAGGTCACGGCGGCCGAAGTCACCGATCTGTGCGGATGCGGACAATCCCCATTCATCGAGTTCAGGCGCGTTGTGCCTGACCTGCACTGCGCCAGCGATGGTATTGCGTCCGAACAATGTGCCCTGCGGACCACGCAGGATTTCCACGACACTGATATCGACAAAGTCTGACAGCGCCGTCGAAACCCGCGCCTGAACCACGTCGTCAACAAAGATCGTCACTTTCGAATCTGCGGCCGATTCGATATCACCCGTGCCCTGACCACGGATGAAGAACGAGGCCGAATTCTGGAAGATGCCCACCGGTTCCAGCTGTACGTTGGGTGCAGCTGCCGTCAGATCGCGTAAATCCTGGGCGAATGTCCGTTCAAGTGCTTCGCCGGATACAGCAGTAACCGGCACTGCCACATCCTGCACACTGGCTTCCCGGCGTGTTGCCGTAACGACGATCTCTTCCAGTGCCGGCGCCGTGTCTGCGCCACCTTCTTCTGCAGCGCTCACCAGCGGTGGAGCCAATCCTCCGATCAGACCCGAAAGTGCCAGTGGCAGCGGCAGTTTTCGAGAGGCCGAGATGACCACGCGGGTAGCTCGAACGACGTGACTCAAACGGAAAAACGGAAGGTGCTGCTGACTCATTGTTCTCCCCAGTTCATGGCTTTGAAACCTTCATCGGGGGATGTACTTCAGCGGTGCGAAACCACGAACGACTTCGCAACGACCACCCCTGCTCTCCCGAAGCAGGGGCAACCGCCGCGGTCGTTTATACGCCTCCGGCTGAGCGCCGCAAAGGGATTTTTTGTTCCCGGTTCAGTACTCCGGGTTCTTGAATCGCCTGTGTGCGGTTTATTCTAGGCAACAACAGGAAGCGGCACCGAAAAGGAAAACCCTTGGCTCAGTATGTTGTAACCGGAGGATCGTCCGGTGTCGGAGCGGCATTGATTGCCCGTCTTGCAGCGGCGGGCCATACCGTATTCAACCTCGACGTGGCGGTACCAGCGAGCGGCAGCGCCGGTACGTTCATCGAATGCAATCTCGGTGATCCGGGGCGGGCCGGAGTGGCAGTCAACCGCCTGCCGGCGCGCATCGACGGCCTCGCCAACGTCGCCGGTATGGCGCGCTCACCGGATCCGGTGATGGTGATGGCGGTGAACTTCCTCGGCATGCGCGAACTGACGCGGCAGCTCGCTCCCCGACTCAACACCGGTGCGGGCATCGTCTGCGTGTCATCGATTGCCGGTCGCGACTGGAAAGCACGCCTTGAAAAGCTCAGGCCCTTGCTCGCGACGGAAGATATGGTGAGTGGTCTCGAGTGGTGTCGCGCCAACATAGAACTCTTTGCCCGCGATCCCTACACCTGGTCCAAGCGGGCGGTCACCGCGTGGGTGATGGATGAAGCCCGTCTGCACACCCGCCGATCCACCCGCATTCTCGCCGTGAGCCCGGGTGGCATCGATACGCCGCTGACACCCCAGTTCAATGACCTCATGGGTGAAGCCCAGGCGCAGTGGACCAATGAACAAACCGGGCGCGCGGCAGTGCCCGGTGAAATCGCCGAAGTGATCCAGATGTTCCTTTGCCAACCCTGTGGCTGGCTCAACGGTGTCGACGTTCCGGTAGATCGAGGCTACAGCGCCGGCCTCGATGCGGGCTGGATAGATTTTCGCGAGTCCCCGGCGATGCGGGCGAAAGCGGAGCGAGACACTGCCCGCAACCGTCACTGAATCGCGGTCGGGCGCAACCACCCCGCCCTGTCCGAAAGACCTAGTTGATGTGATGGGTCTTGCGGGCGTTTAAGGGAGACGGTGGGTTGTTGGTGATCCACACACACAGCTGCGGATCAGCCTGACGAAGTTCCCCGGAAAGCCAGCGCCCGCTTGAATCAAACAAGCCTTCGATCTTGCCCTCTCTGACCATCACGTTGCCGCCGATATCCACCTCGTACAACGCCCCGCTGAAGGGGTGCTTCATGATCTTGCCCATTATTGGCTCCCTCCCTGACCTTCAACCCACTCGCCGAGTTTGAAGTGCAACCAACGCACCTTGGCTTCGTTGTAGCGCGAGAGGTAAAGCGTTTTGGAATAGGTAGCTTCGAGGCCCGCCTGGACCTTGGGCATGTTGAAGACGTCCTGGTCAAACACGCGCCCGAGGAATCCGTAGACGGTTGACCATTTCTGGTCCGGTTCAAGCCACAGCATTTTTGCCGCGTGTGGGCGCTCGCCCTCGAACGGTGCCAGCAGGATGCACTCCATGATACTGCTGCGATGATCGTTGCCATTCGGACGAAAGCGGTAAACGACCCGGTTGAATGCACCCCACGGGTGAAAATTCGGAAACAGTGTGTAGTCGAGGTTGTCGACCATCTCGGCGTCGCAGTACTCATCTACGAGTGAGCCGGCAGCTGCACGCAGGCTTTCCCGGCTGTTCTGTGCCATCCACGCCCGCGGCATCTTGCCCTGCGGATTCGGTACAGGTTCATTGACGCCCAGGTCCATCATCGACCGCAGAACGTCCTCGTCAGAGAGTTGCCGGTCGATCAGTGGGCTCGGCGTGACTGAAGGCGTGATCACGCGGGCACAGTTTTCGTATACATCTACCTGGCTGTTGATGTCCCCGAGGGATTCGAGAATCTGCGGATGTGTTGCATTGACGTGGTAGGCCTCACAGAAGGCTTCCTGGGCGATCTTCCAGTTGCAGGGCATGACCCGTGCGTAGTGAGTCATTTTGTAGAGTTTGGAAAGATCCCAGCGCTTGAAGTGCCGGGCGAGGTCGGCAATGAAGTCATCGAAAGGCGCCGCGTTCTGGTCCGGGTTGATGAATACAAAACCAGCCCACGTTGCGACGGGGATTTCCGGGAGATCGAACTTCTTCGTATTAATGTGCGGGAAATCCCACTGCGCCGGGAGGTCCTTGAAACAGCCGTCCAGCTCCCACGCGAACCCATGGAACGGGCAACGCAGCTCCGTCGCGCGTCCATCGAACTCCTTGAGCATGCGTCCCCGGTGCAGACACGCGTTGGGGAATGCCTTGATCACACCTTTCTCTGCGCGCACCACCAGAAACGAGAGCCCGGCTATGTCATAGCGGATGTGATCGCCGACCTCCGGGATGTCTTCTTCCCGGCAGGCAAACTGCCAGACCTTTTTCCAGAGACGTTCCACTTCAAGGTCGTGGTACGCCTTCGTGGTGTAACGTTCGACGGGAACAGCGACGTCCGGGATGAGCTTCGGTGACTGTTCGCGGAGCACGGCGGGCACGGGCCGGGTGTCCTGGTCGAGCAGCTGTTGATAGGTCAGACCCGGAGAGCGGGTCATGGTATCCGGATTAAGATCCTGAATCGCTTCAGCCATAGTTTGAAACCTGTGGTTGGTCACTGGAACTGGAGCGAGACCATAGCCGCAGGTTATTTTATTGGCAACCGGTTAGCGTCAGTGCCGCGTTGCCGTACCCGAAGCGGCTCACCATACTGCGCGCCACCCAACTGTCGAACCAGTCCCCATGCCTCGAATGAGCAATTTGCCCGCGTCTGCGTTCTGGGCACTCGTCCTTGCTGTTCCAGCGACGCCGGCGATTGCCAACGTTGAGTGGGAACCGTTTGTCGAGCCCTGGGGACAGGTCTTCCCTGCCCTTGAGATCTCTCTCGCCCAGGTCTCCGGAGATGATGAGGACATCGACCCTGCGATCGTCGGCGAACAGGACGGGCTGATTGGTGTAGCCATTGACGGGGTCAAACCTGGTACTCCGTTTGTGCTGAACATCCGCATCCCCGGTTACGCCGCTGACAGCCGGTTGAGCGGCAAGATTCCAGAGGCCCAGGGACCGTATCAGCTCAATCCGTTGATCGCCTGGGATTTCGACGCCCTCGCAAAAACCAACCAGCCGAAACCCGTGAGCGTGATGTACGAACTCTCACTCGGCGGCGCGCCAGCGGAGAGCCGAACTTCCCGCGTGCGGATGCGTTCCGTAAATGACGCGCTGTATTACGTCGATGAAGACGATGACAGCAACGACGCGGACTTCAACTGGCTGTTTGCAGCCTTCGTGAACGAAGACCACCCGCAGGTAGATCAGATCCTGAAAGAAGCGCTCGCCACCGGAATCATCGATTCATTCAGCGGGTATCAGTCAGAAGACACCGATGAGGTGCTGCGCCAGGTCTATGCCATCTGGCACGTTCTGCAGGAGAGAGGCATCCGTTATTCATCGATCACCAGCACCTCGAACGAACATCCCAACCTGCATAGCCAGCACGTGCGTTTTCTCGATGAATCCCTGGCCATGAGCCAGGCCAACTGTGTTGACGGCAGCGTGCTTCTGGCCTCCATTCTGCGCAAGGTCGACATCGCGCCGTCGTTGATCCTCGTGCCGGGCCACATGTTTCTGGCCTTCCAGCTTGACGAAGAAGGCGAGAACGACGCCTTTCTCGAAACGACCATGCTCGGCAACGTACACGATGGTCAGGGCCAACGCCTCAAGGCACTCAAAACCGGGATGAATGTCAGTGTGGATGAGTCCCGCAGTCTCGAGAGTTTTGCTGCGGCTTTGGACGCAGGTCAGGAAGCTTTCGACGAGGGCGGCGACAAGTTCATGGACGAGGACAATATCGAATACCAGATCATCGACATTCAGGCTGCCCGGGAACTCGGCGTTATGCCGATCACGCGGTGAGGCGGCATGTATTGTCCGTGATCACGAAAAACTAGAGTTGATCATCTCCCGCCACCGCGACTTGAGCCGCCCGTAACCCGCTTCGGGCTGCTCTGGGTAGATCAGTGCACCGGGCTCAAAAGTCACGAAGGGCTGGCGTGACCGCGTCCAGATGTGGCCGGCGGGCATCAGCCAGTGCGTGTCGTCGAGCGTTCCGGCCTTGACGTTGATTTCATCGCTCCCGGCGGAACTATGCCAGATCCGTACCCCGCACCGCGGACAAAACCAGCCTTGCCGGCGGGTTCCTGATTCCGCGACACGTTCGATCAGCTGTACCGCGCCGGACACCACGAAATCCGCCGACTTTGTTCTCAGGCTTTCGCCGAAAGCGCTGCTGGTATGGCGCTGGCATTCGGTGCAGTGACAGAGATAAAACGTTAGCGGCTCACCCGTGATCCGGTACCGTACCGCGCCACAGCTGCAACCGCCGTGCAAGGGCAATGGTGGCAGCACGGCTCGTTTGTTCACTTCAACCATGACCTCAAACCCGCCGACCCATGAATACCTCACGTTCGAACGGGTCGATGGCCGAAGAAACCTCGAAACCCGCAGATCGAAGCTTGGACCGCCACTGCCGTCTGGAAAACAGGCCGCAGTGATGGGTTTCATGTTCCACTCGAACCGGTTGGTTGCCTTCCCGATAAACGAACGTGTATTCGACGATCGTCCTGGTATCGGCGCTGTCCGGATCGTAGGACCACTCAAGGAAACGAAATGCCCGGCCTTCTCCGTCTGAACCCCCATGATCTGTGGATTCTTCATAGGTTTCACGGGTGTTGTTGGGCACAACCATGAGGAGGCCTCCGGGTTTGCAGTGCCGGTACGCGTTTTCCAGGGCTGCTCGCGGATCCTTAGAAGTGGTCATGTAGTCGATGGCGTCATGAATGAAGACCACATCAAACTGTCTGCCCGCATCAAACGTACGCATATCGCCGACCGCATGTGCGCAATCAGAGTTGAGCTGTCGGCTCACCTCCACCATGCCTGCGGAAAGATCCGTAAGCAGCACCTTGATGAATCGCGACTTGGGATAAAAAGCGTTGTTGCCCCCTCCGGCGCCAAGCTCCAGCGAGGTCGGCTTCTTACGCAACCCGGACTTTTTCATCTCTTCCAGAAAGAACGTCGCTTCTTCTTCATAGTCCGCCACCGGTGACAACAAGGGCCACCACGTGGCCAGATCGTCGTACATGATTCCCAATTGAACGTGCCGGAAGACCGCTTCCACGCAGCATGATGCGTACAATGCGAGGTTCTTGCCACTTCAGCTGCGCACAACCACGCGGTTCAGATCAAAAGGTCCATCAGCATGTCACTCAAGCCTGTTTTTCTGACACGACGACTCGGCGCAGACAAGCCCCTGAACGTGGCCTCGATGCTGGAAGACATCAAGGCGCTGCTGCCGGCGATCGCTGCGGATACCGCAAAGGTTGAAGCGCAGCGCAAACCCATGGACCACCACATCAAAGCCTCGCCGATATCGGGTTGTACCGTTTCTTCGTACCGAAACGGTTCGGGGGTGTGGAGTTTCCGCTGACCGCATTTGTCGACGTGGGTCTGCTCTTGGCCCAGGCCTGCCCATCCACGGCCTGGAC
>VGVE01000027.1 GCA_016874135.1 Gammaproteobacteria bacterium
CACATCGCCGGTGTAGTGGTGGAAATCGAGAAGATGGAACAGGGGCCGCGTACCGGCAAACCCATCCAGATCCAGTTTGCATCCCACACCCGGGAGCTGCTTGAACCTGCCGTGGCTAAGGTAGCCGAGTACATCAAGGCCAACGTCCCCGAAGCGGTGGATGTCGATGACAGCCGCTCGTTGCCAGGCCTTGAATGGCAGCTGACGGTGGATCGCGCCCAGGCTGCCCTGTACGGGGCGGATGTCTCCCAGGTCGGTATGGCGGTGCAGCTCATCACCAATGGCATGATGGTGGGTGAATACCGTCCCGAGAAGGCAGATGACGCGGTCGATATCCGCGTGCGTTATCCGGCGGAATACCGTGGATTGTCAGCGCTCGATGAACTGCGCATCACCACCCGGACCGGCCTCGTGCCGATTTCCAATTTCGTTACCACCGAGCCCGCGCCAAATGTCGACACCCTTCAGCGCATGGATGGCGTTCCTGTGGAGTACATCCGTGCCAACGTGCAGAGCGGCGTTCTTGCCGATGCGGTGGTCAAGAACATCGAAATTTGGGTCAAGGACCAGAACTGGGATCCGCGACTGACGATCGATTTCCGCGGTGCCAACGAAGAACAGGAAGAAGCCATGGCGTTCGTGGGCGTGGCTTTCCTGCTGTCGCTGCTCTTGATGTTTGCCCTGCTGGTGACCCAGTTCAACAGCCTCTACCAGTCGACGCTCATCCTATTCGCCGTGGTGTTTTCCACCGCCGGTGTGCTGGTTTGGCTCATCATTTCGCAGCAGCCGTTTTCGGCGATCCTGACCGGTATCGGCATCGTCGCGCTGGCCGGCATCGTCGTGAACAACAACATCATCCTGATTGATGCCTACAACCACCTGCGCAAGGAACATCCGGAACTCGACTATGTGCAGCTGATCGTGCGAACCGGTGCCCAGCGGTTGCGACCGGTGATGCTGACCACGATTACGACGATCTTCGGCATGCTCGGGCTCGCCATGAACCTGTCCGTAGACATCGTCGCCCGCGAAATCGTACACGGCAGCCAGATGTCCATGTTCTGGGTCCCACTGTCGCAGGCGCTGGTCTCGGGGCTTGCTGTATCGACCCTGCTGACTCTCATCACCACACCCGCCATGCTGGCTGTGCCCCACCAGTGGCGCGGGTTTACCGCGCGGATGCGTCAGCGCTTTGCGCGGTCACGACCTGCCGAGGCTTCTTCCTGACGATCGAGCGGCATTCCGATCCTTGACGCCGGGTGGCCGCTCCTGGGCACCCCTGCTAATCTGCCCGCGTGGAATGGATACTACCGCTCGAGCGGATCAACCTGAAATCGGTGTCCTCGACCGGCGGCAAGGCCGCCCGGTTGGGCGCCTTGTTACAAGCCGGCTTCAACGTGCCCGGCGGCTTTCTCATCACTGCAGAAGCATTCCAGCTGCACCACCCGGTGCTGCTAGAAGAGGCGCCACCTCCTCCAGTTCTCGTACCGGCTTTTCGTACCGCACTGGCGGAAGCGTTCACACGTCATTTCGAACCCGGTGAAGCCGTCGCCGTACGCAGCAGCGCGATCGACGAAGATGGCGCCGGCATGAGCTTCGCCGGTCAGCATGCAACCTACTACTGGATCGGTGCAGATCGGCTCGAGCAGGCCGTCATGGATTGCTGGCGTTCGCTCTGGAGCCCTGCCGCGCACGCTTATCGCACGGTCTGGGATCAGTCAGTGCATCCCATGGCGGTAGTCGTGCAGCGGATGGTGCGTGCGACACGTTCAGGCGTCTGCTTCTCACATGATCCGCTCGACCCGGTTCCCGGAACGGTGGTGATCGAAAGCTGTTTCGGCCTTGGTGCGGCCTTGGTGGATGGCCGCGTGCAACCAGACCGCCTCAAGATCGATGAACGTGGCGGCATCGTCGACTTACAGATCGGCGATAAGCAGGTGATGGTCCCGGCAAGCGTGACGGATGCTTCCGGCACCCGTCTTGAGCCAGTGCCGGAACATTTGCGCACGACTCCGGTGCTCACGACCCGGGAAGCCATAGCGCTGCATGAAGCCACGGAACAGATCGAGTTCCTCTTCGATGAGGCCGTAGACGTCGAGTGGGCCTTTGACGAGAGCCAGCTCCACATCCTGCAGGCCCGCCCGATAACCACCATCGCGGCACCACCCGTCATCGATCGTCGCCTAGTCTTGTTCAAACCCATCGCAGAGAACTTCTCCGAACCGATGACGCCGATGAGTGTCGATCTGTTCGCAGCCGTTTTGCCGCGCGTCGGCGAGTTTGTGCGTGGCCGCCTGTACCTCGACTTCGACCGGATCAAACCGTTACTGCCACTTGCTGTCGAGGACGCCGAACTCATCGACATCCTGCTGCTCAGGCGGTCGCCTTCGAGCCTGCGATTTTCGCTTCAAGGGCTGCTCAAGAGTGCCGCGTTGGGCGCCGCAGCATGGCTCGCATTTGGAACGTTCTGGTCAAGAAGTGCCCGCGTCCGGCCAGAAGTGCTCGAAATCCGTTTCGTTCCCTGGCTGGAACGGTTGAAGCAGCACTCATCCCTTCCGGTGCCTTCGTTCTTCAAACGGGTGCTGTTCGGCGCGTCACCCTGGTTGCCGGCATGGCAACTGATGCTGCAACTCAACGTCTCTGCCGGCCGTTATTTCCTGCTTATCGGCGTGCTACATCAGCTGATCCGGCGCTGGGCCACTGATTTTGATCCCGAACGGATTGATGATCTGGTGCATGAAAGCTCCACGATGTGGAGCAAACGCATGGTGGCCGACGTGACAGCATTGGCCACGATCGCTCGCAGCCATGACGACAGCGCCCGCGCGCTCCGCTCAGAGGAACCGATTGAGCAGGTGCGACAGCTGGCTACCGATCATCCGTTTGTGCTCGCCTTAGGTCAGTTCCTGGTGCGTTTCGGACACCGTGGACCCCGTGAGATCGATCTGGCGACACCCAGGTGGCGCGAGGACGTCACGCCATTGCTGATCATGGTTCGCAATCAGATGCTGCATGGCAGCGACGAACCGGGTGATCGTTACGCGCGACATCTGGTCGCACGCGATCTGCTGCGCAAGACGCTTCGATCGAGCGTCAAACAGGCTGTGGTGAATGCCGTGCTACGGCGGATCCGTTACTACGTCACCCTGCGCGAAGACACACGCCACTACCACACCATGATTTTTGATGCGGTACGGTCACGGCTGCTGGCGGTTGAACATGAGCTCCTGAACGAGGACAAACTCAAATGTGCGGGAGATATTTTTTTCCTGCGTTACAGTGAAGTGGAAGCGCTGCGTTCAGGTCATGCCGGAGCTCGCGACGTATCCGCACTGATTCGCGAACGGCGCGTCGCCCACTTACGCGAGTCACGCTGCTTGCCACCAGAGACTTTCGGTCTGCGTGTCGTGAAGCGGCAGGAGGACCGAAGTTACTCCACCCTTCGCGGCCAGTGCGCCTGCACCGGCGAGGTGGAAGGGATCGCTCGTATCGTCCTGCGCGCGGATCAAGCACATGCACTCAAACCCGGGGAAATCATGGTGGCACCCTATACCGACCCCTCCTGGACACCACTCTTCCCGCCCCTTGCTGGAATCGTTGTGGGAATCGGCAGCTACCTCTCCCACGCCGGAACGATTGCCCGGGAATACCGCATCCCGTGTCTCGTCGATGTGAAGGGCTGTATCGAACGCATTCCGGACGGGCACAGGATTCGTCTCAACGCGACCGAAGGATTTGTCGAACTGATTCACGACTCAGCAGATATGGAGCTCGAACCGGACGCCGGAGGCGAGGATTCGATCAGCGAGACATCGCCAGTTCCGGACAGCGCCGATTCCATTGAGGCGTGGCGATGACCGTTTTTCTCACTGCCGTGCTACTGCCCTTTGCGAGCTTGTTATACGGCGCGGCCCTCGCCCTGAGAGACGGAGGAGCGCCGGTGTGGGAGTGGGTCCGGATACTGGTTGTTGTTGCACTCTTCCTGACCTTGATCATCGTCTTCCCGGATGCGGCACCCGTGGCGGAAGTGGTCGCTGTGGCAATGATCGTGTTGTTCCACGTGACCGGTTTCTACGCATGGCGACTGTTCGGCACAGGGATACCCGCGGACGAGAAAGGCGATGCGAAAGACGGTCGAAGGTGAGGCCCCCACGCGCGACCCCGGCAAAAGCCGGCTCCGACAACACCGGTTGGGACAGGGGGACGGGGAGAGACCCAGATACCGATGCTGCCGGAGCCTTGAGGCGGTATTGGTCATTCCAATCCGTGAATGCCCGCCGCCTGCATTAGGTATAGCAGCGTTTCCGGATGCTGCCGTGAAGTCCATTTACCTCCGGGCGGCAAGCGCTTCGGCGTAGGCCACTACCCGCTCCGCCTCCGCAGCGTGCAGGTTCTCCACCAGATTGCCGTCGAGCACCGCAACCCCCTTCCCTGCGGCCAGCGCCTCTTGCCATACGCGCAGTACCGCCCGGGCGTGTTCAAGCCCGCGCGCATCGATGCCATAAACCTCATTGGCAATATCGATCTGGGTCGGGTGAATCAGCGTGCGGCCATCAAAGCCCATGGCCCGGCCGGCTTCACAGCTCTCGCGGAACGATTCCAGATTGCGGAAGTCGAGATGTACACCATCGAGGATCGCCTTGCCCGCGGCACGCGCGGCAAGCACACACTGCTGCAGGGCAAAGTGTAGGTTGCTCCGCGACGGGGTATGGGTCGCTCGCAGTTCCTTGACCAGATCACTGGTGCCCATCACCAGCGCCTCCACCCGGGGGTGTACCGCCAGTTGCCGGGCGTCCATGACACCGACCGGCGTCTCGATCATGATCCAGATCTTGAGGGCCGCAGCACCCAAACGATCCAGTTCTGCGGCGATGGCTTCAATCTGGGCAATACGTTCAGTCTTCGGAAAGACCAGCGCCGCCACGCCTGACCGGGCGAACGCGGCTAGATCATCCCTCCCCCATGGCGTTTCCAGGCCGTTGCATCGCACCAGCAGTTCCCGATACCCATACGCACCGCTCGCGAGTGATGCACCGACCTGGGTGCGCGCCTCTGCCTTCGCATCAGGTGCAACCGCATCTTCCAGATCAAAGATGATCGAGTCACATGGGAGGGTGCGGGCTTTCTCCATCACGCGGGCATTGGCACCCGGCATATAAAGCACGGAACGTCGGGGTTTCATTCTTTGGTCTCGTCAGAATTTCGAAAGGACTGATCAGCCGATCATGGCCGCCTGGCCACCATCCACGGGGAGGCAGACACCGGTGATGAACTTCGCTTCATCGGATGCGAGGAACAACGCTGCGTTGGCGACATCCCAGGCGCTGCCCATCTTGCCGCCGAGAGGAACCATGGCATCCCGCTGTGCGATAAGTTCCGCACGATCCCTACCTGCAGCCACATAACCCTCTATCGCCATCGGCGTATTCATAAGCCCGGGCATGATGACGTTGGCGCGAATGTTGTACTTGGCGTTGCCCGTCGCCAATGCATGCGTGTACGCATTGAGCGCCGCTTTGGAGGTCTTGTAGGCAACAATCCCCACCGCACACACCGCGGCCACAGAAGAAATATTGGTGATCACACCATGACCCTGTGCGCGCATCGGCACGAGGGCTTCCCGGCAACTCAGCATGATGCCTTTCATGTTGACGTCGAAGATGCGGTCCCACACTTCTTCGGTCATGTTCGCCGCAGTGCGGTCGCCAGCGCCGATGCCAACGTTATTGTGCAGGATGTCCACGCGACCATAACGCTCGATGCAGGTTGCGATAAAGCGACTACAGTCGGCCGCGCGGGTGATGTCCGCCTCGCAGGCGCTCGCTTCGCCACCTTCAGCCTTGATCAGGGCAACAGTGTCTTCTGCTGACTTCAGGCGGCGATCGACCACCAGCACCTGGGCGCCTTCCTGTGCGAATCGCAGCGCGGTGGCGCGGCCATTGCCGATGGTTTCTCCGGGTGTTTGTCCGCCCCCGGTGACGATGGCGATCTTGCCGGTCAGACGTCCCATCCGGGTAACCCCGCATCCGCTTGTACACCAAAACTGTTCAGTGCCATGGACACCAGGTTGTACTGGCCGACCGTGAACACCACATCCATCATCTGCTTGGTGTTGAGAAGCTTCGACAAGCCGGACCACGTGGTGTCGCTGACATGGGCATCACTGTGCAGTTCATCGGTGGCTTGCAGAAGGAGACGGTCCAGTTCCGAGAGACCCGGTGTGGACGGCCCAGACTTGCAGGACCGGATTTCTGCATCGGTCATACCGGCCTGGCGCGCGATCAGCACGTGTTGCCCCCATTCGTAGCCGGCCTTACACAGAAAGCCAATACGCAGAATGATCAACTCGCGCTCGCGGACCGCGAGTGTGGATTTGCCGAGAATGTGATTGGCGAACACCATCCAGCGTTTGGCGAGTTCAGGATGATTGGTTAACGTCTTGAAAATGTTGAGCACTCGGCCGGTCTTGGTAAACGGCTTCATGAGCTCGACGGCTTCAGGGCTCCACTGGTCTGCTTCAAGCGCAGGCACGCGTGGTGATTTGAGTCGCATGTGACACTTCTCCCCGGTTCAGATACCACAACCATCGCAAATTGCCGGCGTGGGTGCCACAGGAAGGTCTCTCTAGTCCGTCATCTCCACGTCATAGCGTGCCTTGCGCAGACTCGCCACAACCTGCTCGACCTGCTCCTCTCCCCGCATCTGCAGAACCAGTTCCACCATCGTGGCTCGCACCGATGAAGAACCGAACGCCCGCTGGTGCTGGATGTCGATGATGTTGCTGTCGAGCTTACCAATGATCTCGGTGAGATCGGAGAGTGCACCCGGCACATCCGGAATCTCGACCCGCAGACGCACCAGCCGATGGGTGCGAACGAGACCGCGCTGCAATACCGACGAGAGGATCATCATGTCGATGTTGCCGCCGCACAGAACTGTGGCAACACGCTTGCCGGCAAAACCATCGCGATCGGACATGACTGCGGCGAGCGCTGCGGCACCTGCGCCCTCCGCCACAGTTTTCTCGATCTCGAGCAGCGTGAAGATGGCCTGCTCAACCGCCTCTTCGTTGACGGTGACAACCCGGTTCACACATGCCCTGATGATTGGCAGCGTGATCCGCCCGGGGTGTTTGACGGCGATTCCTTCGGCGACAGTCCCCGCCTTGTGGGTCGCCGGTTCAAGTCCAGCGAAGAGCCGGGCAACCGAATCGTACCTTTCCATCTGCACGCCAACGACCTGGATCTGCGGTTGCAGGCTGCGGATGACAGTTGCCATCCCGGAAATCAGACCACCACCACCGATTGGCACCACGACGATATCCGGAGGCGGCATCTGCGTCAGCATTTCCAGGGCCACCGTACCCTGCCCTGCGATCACCCGCTCGTCGTCATAAGGATGCAGCAGTACCAGCTGTCGCTCTTCTGCGAGGTTCTCTGTAAAGGCGCGGGTTTCATCGAACTGGGCGCCATGGAGGATGACTTCTGCCCCGTGGACGCGGGTTTGTTCGACCTTCGCATTGGGTGTGGTGCGCGGCATGACGACGGTGGTTGGGACACCGAGTCGGGCACCGTGATACGCCACCGCCTGGGCATGGTTGCCGGCCGACATCGCGATCACACCACGCCGCCGCTCAGCGTCGCTCAGCTGCAGAAGCGTGTTGAGCGCACCGCGCTCCTTGAAAGACGCGGTGAATTGGTGATTCTCGAACTTGATCCAGAGATCGCAGCCGAGCACCCGGGAAAGCGTGTCCGATTGCATGCACGGCGTCTCGATAACTTGCCCACGCAGACGTGCCGCAGCTTCTTCAATCGTCTTGATGTTCATGAGCCGTGAGTATACTCGGCACCATGAAGAAGCTGCTGGTGGTGTACCACTCCAAAACCGGGCGAAACCGGAAACTTGCGGAAGCGGTTTGTGCCGGGGCACACCATACCGACATCACCACCGTGGACGTACAGCAAGTCATGGCGCGTGAGGCCGGCCCTGATCATCTGCTCTCTGCGGACGCCGTCGTGCTGTGCACACCGGAGAACTTCGGTTACATGTCCGGGGCCATGAAGGACTTTTTTGACCGGACCTTCTATGAAGTGGAAGGCCGCCTCAAGCCCCTGCCGTGCTGCATCGTGATTGGTGCGGGGAACGATGGCAGCGGCGCATTGCGCGCCATTCGACGCATCATCGGCGGTTACCCGATGCGTGAAGTACAGCCCGAGATCCTGGTGATTGGCGAACCCGCCGAGGCGGATCTGGAACGTTGCCGGTCGCTGGGGCTGGCGATGGCCGCGGGTCTGGACTTAGGCCTCTGGTAACGACGCGGTCTCCGCTTTGTCTCATCGAAACCTGCCTTGCGGTGGACACCATCGCCCGGTACGGTTCGGTGCCATCACCGAGGAGACTGTATGCCGAGCGCACTGGCCGCTTACCGGATCTGCGACTTCACCGGACAACTGGCCGGCGCTGGCGCCACCAAATGGCTGGCCGCCTTCGGGGCTGAGGTCATTCGCATCGAAGACCCGGTACGGCAAGGCCGCTGGGACATTCTGCGCGGTAACCCTCCGTACAAGGATGAGCGCCGCGGCATCGATATGGGCGGTGCGTTCAACAATCACAATACGGACAAGCTCGGCATTACGCTCAATCTCAAAACAGACAAGGCGCGGGAAATCCTGCGCCGGTTGGTCGCCCTCTCCGATGTGGTGAGCGAGAACTTCGCGGCAGGGGTTCTGGAACGGTGGGGCTTCGGTTACGACGCCTTGCGTGCAATCCGGCCGGACATCATCTACGTCTCCAACTGCGGCTTTGGTCATCAGGGCCCTTACAGCCGCTTCAAGACCTGGGGTCCCATCGTGCAGGCGGTGAGTGGTTTGACCCACACTTCGGGTCTGCCGGATCAACCGCCCGCAGGGTGGGGCTATTCCTACATGGACCACACCGGTGGTTATTACATGGCCATGGCGATCCTCGCCGCGCTACTGCATCGGCAGCGCACCGGAGAGGGTCAGTGGGTTGACCTCGCCTGCACGGATGCGGCCCTGACGCTGAATGGTCCAGCGCTGCTCGACTGGACCGTGAACCAGCGAGGACTGCGTGTTGCACCTGTGTACAGCAATCGTGATCAGCACGGTTTCATGGCACCTCACAACATCTATCCCTGTGCGGGCGACGATGACTGGATCGCCATTGCCTGTCGCGACGATGCCGAGTGGGCTTCGTTCTCCGCCCTCATCAATCAACCTTGGACTGGATCATTCTCAGGTCTCAGCGCGCGCCTCGAGGGCCAAGACGAACTCGACCGGTTGATCTCCGCGTGGACGAGTACCCGCGACAAGTTTGAAACCGAGTCTTTGCTGCGTGCTCACCATATCCCGGTCGGCGCCGTGCAGAAACCGTCAGAGCGTATCGATCGAGATGCCACCACTGGCCGGTTCGGCCTGTGGCCAACGGTTGAACATAGCGCCATCGGCAAGGTGCGCGTTGACGGTCAACCCATGCATTTCTCTGTTACGGACTGGCAACAGACCAGGGGAGCACCTTGCCTTTCCGAACATACCCGCCAGGTGCTGACCGGCCTGTTAGGGTACACCGATGCCGAAGTGGATGCGTTTCAGGCCGAGGGCGTGCTGTGAGTGTGCTGAGCGGCATCCGCGTGATCGAAATCGCCCATGAACGCATCGCCTTTGCGGGCAAGCTGCTCGGCGAGCTCGGCGCCGATGTCATTCTCATCGAGCCACCTGAAGGGACACGGGCGCGGCATTACCCGCCCTTTGTGGACGATATCCCGGGTATCGAAACCAGCCTCTACTTTTGGCACTACAACGCCGGTAAACGGGGGATCACGCTGGACCTCGACACCTCCAACGGCGTGACAGAGCTGCACACGCTGCTGCGCACCGCTGATGTGCTCATCGAGTCCGAAGCGTCCGAACGGGTGGCTTCGCTACGGCTCGATGCGAACACAACGGCGCGCACCAACCCGCGGTTGATTCATGTTGCAGTCACGCCTTTTGGGCGGAGCGAACCCCTGAGTGACCTGCCGGAAGTCGACCTCACACTGATGGCCGCGGGTGGTCCGGTCTGGAGCTGTGGTTACGATGATCATAGCCTGCCACCGTCACGCGGCTGGGGCTTTCAGGGGTATCAGACCGGCTGCCACTTCGCCGTGATGAGTGTGTTGACCGCCCTGCTATACCGCGGCAACCAGCCTTCAGGCGGCGGGCAGTTCATCGATGTGTCGATCACCGCGGCCCTCAATGTCACCACGGAAGGCGCGTCCTATAACTGGCTAGTGGAGGGCAGCACCTTGCAGCGCCAAACTGGCCGACACGCAAGCCTTAGGCCCACCGGTGAGACCCAAATGCAGTGTGCTGACGGACGCTGGGCCAACACCGGTGTACCGCCCCGGTTTCCGGTGGAGTTCGCCCGCTTGCTGGATTGGCTGCGCACGCTCGGGCTCGAGGATCAATTCCCGGAAGCTGTTTTTCTGGAGATGGGTGCCCACTGGGAAGGTCCATTCGACCTTTCGAGAATCGGTGTTGACGACACCATTACTGCGGTCTTCGCAGCGGGGCGCGAAGCACTGCAACTGATCGCCCGGACGGTCCCTGCGCAGGCCTTCTTTGAAGGATGTCAGAACGCGGGTCTTGCGGTCGGGGTCATCAACAGTCCCGAAGAAGCCTTCGAGGATCCCCACTTCAAGGCACGGGGCATGCAGGTCCCACTCTATCGACCGGATCTGGACCGAACCGTGATCCATCCTGGGCCTCCCTTCAGCCTGCCGCTTTCGCCCTCACGGCTCCAGCGTCCTGCCCCGAGGCTCGGCGAACACAACCAGGAGATTGTTGGCGGATCCTGACGGAACAAATTTCGCGCCTTTCCTGACTTGAGGGTCAGGGACTTTGTAATCCTATCCTGCTAGTTTTGAATCCATGCAAACCACCACCGCGGCACCGCCACTCACCACTACGCAGACGCTGTCATTCGGAATCGGTCAGATCGCGGAAGGCGTCAAGACCAGCGTTTTCGGCACCTTCCTGCTTTTTTACTACAACCAGGTGCTCGGCCTCGCAGCTGATCTTGCCGGTCTCGCCATTGCCCTGGCACTGATCTTTGATGCCATCACCGATCCCATGGCAGGCAGCATTTCCGATCGTTGGCGAAGCCGACTGGGCCGTCGCCATCCGTTCATCTACGTATCGGCAGTGCCTTTTGGACTGGCGTTCTATTTCACCTTTGCACCACCCGAGGCGTTGCTTGCTGCCGGGCAGACTGCGCTCTTCGTGTGGATGCTGGCTGGCACTGTGTTGGTGCGAGGCTCCATGACCCTGTACTACGTCCCGCACATGGCTTTAGGCGCGGAACTCTCAGAGGACTACGATGAACGCACCGTACTCGTCGCCACGCGCCACTTTTTTGGTGCGCTCGGTTTTGTACTCGTGTTCATGCTGGGGTTCGGCTACTACTTTTCGCCGTCTCCGGAGTTTCCCAATGGCCAAACCAATCCCGATGCTTATCCGCCTTTCATGTTACTGGTCGCGATTATCGCGAGCTCGGCAATCCTCATCACCGCACGAGGCACCCAGTCACGAATTCCTTGGCTGCCGCAACCCCGTGTCGATCAACCCAGGGTCCGCGCCATCGATGTGATTACGGAGGCCTACAGCTCGCTGAGTAACAGTTCGTTCCGCTGGATGCTGAGTGGCTTCATCATCATCATCGTGGTGTTCGGTGTTGCCGGCGCCACGGGTCTGTATCTGGGCACGTTCTTCTGGAAGCTCAACCAGTTCCAGATCCTGCTCACCGCACTCGCGGGGCCTGTGGGCAGCATGCTCGGGTACATGCTTTCCGGCCGCTTCTTTCGCTGGCTGGATAAACGTAACGCGATGATCGCCGGAGGAGCTGCGTGGATGACCATCCACTCAGCCCCAATCCTACTCTACCTTGCCGGCTGGATGCCGGAACCCGGCTCCTGGCCACTCGCCATCGTATTGACCCTTGGTACGACTCTGGCGGGTGCCTGTATCGGCCAGCTGATCGTCGGCTCCCACACCACCATGGCGGACATCGCCGACGAACAGGA
This sequence comes from Gammaproteobacteria bacterium, assembly GCA_016874135.1. Taxonomy (GTDB): domain Bacteria; phylum Pseudomonadota; class Gammaproteobacteria; order Pseudomonadales; family Azotimanducaceae; genus SYFY01. Next base: position 12,080 of record VGVE01000027.1, read on the forward strand.
ACTCGCCACCGACCTGCGCCAGGAAGGCGTGTTTTTTGGTGCATCCGCTTTTGCCACCAAGTGTTCAGGTGCCCTTGGCAGCTGGATTGCGGGGCTCGTACTCGTAGCGATTGACTGGCCGGTGGGACAGGCCATCAGAACTGCGGAAGACATTCCCCTCGAGACGATGATCTCCCTAGCGATCATCGCCGGTCCTGTTTCAGCGGTCCTCGCCATACCGGGACTTCTGTGCCTACGTGGCTATCGACTCAACAGGCAACGCCTTGCTGAAATCCAGGCGATCCTGCGGGAAAACCGCCTGGTCCGCTCTTCATGAGTGCACCGGAAGTCCGCCTGCATGAGCGCATCGCAGATATCGATGCCGGGTTGTGGGACAGCTGCGCCAACAGTGACGGGGAATTCAATCCTTTCCTGAGCCATGCGTTTCTCAAGGCACTTGAAGACAGCGGCAGCGTGGGCGGTCGAAGCGGCTGGCGACCAATGCATGTGGAAGTACGACAGAACCAGGCGCTGATCGGCTTCGTGCCGTTGTACGCCAAAGGTCACTCTCAGGGTGAATACGTGTTTGACCACAACTGGGCCGATGCCTACCAGCGCGCCGGTGGCCGTTATTACCCGAAGCTGCAGTGTTCAGTACCCTTCACACCGGCAACCGGTCGCCGCGTATTGCCGGTGCGTGATGAAGCTGGCCTGGAAGCAACCCTCTTCACCGCGCTGGCCGCGGTGCTCGAACAAACGGAGCTGTCATCGCTGCACGTCACTTTCATGACGGAGTCGCAGTGGAATCGCGCCGGCGGGAAGGGCTATCTGCAACGCATCGACCAACAGTTCCATTGGCACAATCGCGGCTATGCAAGCTTCGAAGATTTTCTCGCCGAACTTACCTCTAAGAAGCGCAAGGATCTCAGACGTGAACGGCGGGATGCGCTGGCATCCGGCATCGAGGTCGAATGGGTAACGGGCAACGACCTCACCGAGGCGCACTGGGACGCATTCTTCCAGTTCTACATGGATACCGGATCGCGCAAGTGGGGTAGCCCCTACCTCACGAGAGAGTTCTTCAGCGAGATCAACCGGACGTTTGCCGCGCACACTCTGCTGATCCTCTGCAAGCGGGAGGGACGGTACATCGCCGGCGCCCTGAACTTCATCGGCAGCCAGACGCTCTACGGCCGCAACTGGGGTTGTACCGAGTACCACCCCTTTCTTCACTTCGAGACCTGTTACTACCAGGCCATCGACTTTGCCATCTCCCGCGGGCTCCAACGGGTGGAAGCAGGGGCGCAGGGACAACACAAGATCGCTCGGGGCTATGAACCACAGGCAACCTGGAGCGCCCACTGGATCCGGGATGAAGGGTTTCGTGATGCGGTCGCCCGTTACCTCGTCAGGGAACGGCAACACGTGCAGGCGGACATTGAGTGGGTTGCGGAGCACCTGCCGTTCCGGCAGGAAACATCGGGAGACGGCAGCGCCACTTAGTCCATCCGTTGTTCACCTCCAGGACTACTGATCACCCAACCGGGCTTAACGCCGCGTGCGTGTTACCACTTCTCCGACCAGGGACGCAGCACCACCTCGAATGCCCAGGTGGATCGATGTTGCCAGTGCAGCTGCAGATAGAGATCAGCGATCCGGTCCGGATGCGCCATATTGTCGTTTTCCGTCGGCCCCGCAAGCCAATGGGCGCGTGAACCGTCTTCCCGTTCCCAGCCGATGGCTGCATCGATAGGCACGTGGGCCACATGGATGCCCTGCGGCATCAGTTCCCGGGCCATGCTCTCTGCAAGACCCGCTTTGCCATGGGAGGCCGCGGCAAAGGCGCCGCTGCGCGGAAAGCCCTTGAACGCGGCACTGGCATTGGTGAACAGGATCGTGCCCCGATGACCTTCGCGCGCCTCGAGCTCAAGCATGGCCTTCGCTGCCTGCTGACCGACCAGGAAGGCACTGAAAGTCGAATTGAGGAGGGTCGTGTGGAAGGCATCGGTACTGACCTCGGTGATCGTCTTGCGAAACGCATCCGCGGGTCGACCATCAATGTTGTGAACCACCAGGCGCGGTGCTCCGACCAGCTCCTTCGTCCGGCTGAACAGTGTCGCCACGGACACGGCATCAGCTGCATCACACGGAATCAGCGTGACACCCGCATCGTCGCGAAGCATTTGCAGCGCAGGTTTGTCGATGTTCCGCGCGGCCACTACCACCCGCATGCCCTGTGCTCGAAATAGCCGCGCGCAACTGGCGCTGATGCCGGGGCCACCGCCGACGATGAGGGCTGTTTCCGTGGTTGTCATCGGATTCTCCTGTTGTCCTGTCTACCGTTGCCCTTTCTACGATTGCCCTTCGACTGTACAGCGGATTGTGTACTGATGCGCTCGGACAACGTCCATTCCGCTGAGCTGACCTGCGTTATCATCACAGGCTACTTCTATGTCCCTGCCAATCATGACCCAGAGCATCCTCGACCTTCGCACCACATCAATCGGTACCGACGTCACCATCCAAGGCTGGGTACGTAGCAAGAGGACTTCCAAAGGCGGCTTCAGCTTCATTCACGTCTATGACGGTTCCTGTTTTGCACCCGTGCAGGTGGTTGCGGATGGCAACCTTGCAAACTATGCAACCGATGTGGAGCGACTCGGCACGGGGTGTTCAGTCCGGATCCGCGGGCGTCTGGTCGCTTCCACCGGTGGCGGTCAGGACCGGGAAATACAGGCAAGAGAGATCGAGGTCCTGGGTTGGGTGGACGATCCGGAAACGTACCCCATCGCCAAGAAGCGCCATACATTCGAGTACCTGCGCACTGTCGCGCACCTGCGCCCGCGCACCAACACCTTCGGTGCCATCGCCCGGCTCCGGCACGCCATTGCCAAAGCGGTGCACGACTATTTCACCGAACATGGTTTCCTCTGGGTCAACACGCCCATCATCACCGCGAGTGACTGCGAAGGTGCCGGTGAGCTCTTCCGGGTATCGACGCTGGATGCCATCGCGCGCGGTCAGACCGACTTCAGCGCCGACTTCTTCGGTGCTGAGACCTTTCTGACCGTATCCGGCCAGCTCAACGTCGAAACGTTCTGCTGCGCGCTGTCAAAGGTCTATACCTTCGGGCCGACGTTTCGGGCCGAGAACTCCAATACGACCCGTCATCTCGCCGAATTCTGGATGATCGAACCGGAGATCGCCTTCGCGGACCTCGATACCGACGCGCGCCTCGCCGAGGACTTCCTGCGTTTTATCATTCGCCGGTTGCTCGACCGCAATGGTGAAGACCTGGCCTTCTTCAATCAACAGATCGATAAAGGGGTGCTCGCCCGATTGGAGCAAGTCGCGAATACGCCCTTTGTACGAATGGACTACACGGAAGCGGTTGCGATTTTGGAGAAGTGTGGCCGCGCCTTCGAATTTCCCGTGCAGTGGGGACTCGACCTGCAATCCGAACACGAGCGGTACCTTTGCGAACATCACGTCGGCGGTCCGGTTGTGCTCGTGAATTATCCGAAAGAGATCAAGGCGTTCTATATGCGGCAGAACGATGACGGTCGAACGGTTGCGGCCATGGATGTCCTCGTACCAGGGGTGGGTGAAATCATCGGCGGCAGCCAGCGCGAGGAGAGGCAGGACCGGCTCGATGTTCGCCTCAAGGAACTCGGCCTCGAGGAGAGTCTCTGGTGGTACCGGGATCTGCGTCGCTACGGCACGGTTGCACACGCCGGTTTTGGTCTCGGGCTTGAGCGTCTGGTGCTCTATATCACCGGCATGGAGAACATCCGCGACGTGATCCCGTTTCCGCGGGTGCCGAACCATGCCGCGTTCTGACAAACCGCTCTCCGCAGTTACCGCGCCACCGTGAAGATCCGCGACACGCTGACTCACGTCTGGCCATTTGTCAGACCCTACCGGCTGCGGCTGTCCGGCGGCGTCATCGCCTTCGGAATCTCGCGGGTATTCGAAGCCATGGTGCCGTTTTTCCTCGCCATGGGGCTCAATCGGCTGGGTGCTGGCAACCATGACCTGATGCTACCCATCGTCGGTATCTTTGCCGTGGTTGCGGGTCGTTACGTCGTGGTCACCTACGCGCGCTATTCGGTGCGCAAGGTCGGCCACTATGTCGCCTACGACCTACGGCGTGCGCTCTACGCCAACCTGCAGCAACAGGGTATCCGTTTTTTCAATCAGCACTCCATCGGCGACATGATGACCCGGGCAGTGGCGGACATCGGACTCATCCAGCGTTTCATCGCGATGGGTACGATCCTCTTCATCATCCTCATCTACGCAACCGTCGTCGGTTTCAGCTTCATGCTCTACTTCTCACCGGAACTCACGCTGCTGCTGATTCCGCCTCTGCCCTTTGTCTTCATGTATGCGCAGCGTTCCGCACGCGAGATGGGCATCACCTCCGAGGCGGTACAGGAACGGCTCTCGGATCTCGGCAGCCACGTGCAGGAGAACCTCTCCGGCATCCGCACCATCCAGGCTATGGCACAGGAAGACCACGAAATCAGACGTTTCGGGCAAACCAACCAGCGATACGCCGACGCGTTTTATGACCAGGCTCGCGTGAACTCGCTGATGACCAGCTGGATACCAACCCTGGCAGCGATCTGCACAGTGACGATCCTGGGTTATGGCGGATCACTGGTCATGTCCGGCGAGATGAAGGTCGGCGACTTCGTCGCCTTCTTCATGTACGTCAACATGATCGTCCAGCCCTTCCGGGTCGCCGGCTTCATCGTCAACCTGTTCCAGCGCGCCGGTGTGGCGAGCAGGCGGCTGCGGGAAGTACTCGATCTCAAACCCGAAATTGAAGACACCGGAAAAGACATCGTAGCGGCGCCGATTCAGGGGCGGATTGAAATCCGGGATCTGCACTTTCGCTACACCGCAGATCGAGCCCAGGTGCTCAATGGCATCGATCTCAACATCGAACCCGGGGAGATCATCGCGATCATGGGGAAGGTCGGCAGTGGCAAGACCACCCTTCTCCGGCAGATCGCCCGGCTGCTCGATCCGGCGCCGGGCCACATCTTCATCGACAGCCGCGATATCCGCGAGTACCCGCTCGCGAGCCTGCGCGCCCAGGTGGCATTGGTGCCACAGGATCCGTTCCTTTTCGGTGAACCGATCCACGACAACCTCACCTACGATGATCCGGTGCGGCAGGTGGATGCGATTTGGTCAGCGGCGGAAGCGGCTGATCTCACCGATACGATCAACAGCTTTCCCGAGCGGCTGAGAACCCTTGTTGGGGAACGCGGGGTGACGCTCTCCGGCGGACAGAAACAGCGGGCGACACTCGCCCGCGGATTGATCCGGGAAGCACCGATCCTCCTGCTGGATGACTGCTTCTCCAGCGTGGATACAGAAACGGAAGAGCACATTCTCGGATCTCTCACCCGCCTACGTGACCGGCAAACGACGCTGCTCGTTTCACACCGGGTATCCACGGCACGACACGCAGATCGCATCATCGTGCTCGACGACGGGCGAATCGTTGAAAGTGGTACTCATGCACAGCTGCTTGCTGCCGGTGGCTGGTATGCGGAACTCGAGCGTATCCAGCGGGAAGGTGCGGATGCCACCGACTACACGGGGCTCGCAACCGCATGACCGGCACCACCCGTACAGGGCGCGACTACAGCGCCTTCGATGCCGAACTCACCGGCGCAGCACTGAACCTGAAACTGCTGCGACGATTGCTGCACTGGATGAAGCCCTATCGCATCACCTTTGCTGTGAGCGCAGTGCTGATCCTCATCATGTCGGCCCTGCAGGTGCTGATGCCGATCGTGATTTCCCTAGTGGTGATCGATGGCATCTTCTTCGTCCACACCACGGATCGGCCTGACTTCGGCATGCAGGCGCTGAACAGCTGGCTGAGCGAAAGCACAGGCTTTCCGCCGCTCATAGCGGCCTGCGCGGTTTATGCGTTTTTACAGGTGTCGTGGGCGCTCTCCGGTCACTGGCACCGCATGACGCTTATATCGTCGGTGATCAACGGCTTGCGGGACCTGCGGCTCGACCTCTTCCGCCATCTCGAGACGCGGCCGTTTTCGTTCTATGACCGCGTCGCCGTAGGTCGGGTGATGACCCGGGTCACCAATGACGTCGAGGCGTTGTACGAGCTCCTGCGCGGTGTCGGTACGCTGATCGGTGAATTTGTGCCGTTCTTCGTGGCACTGACCGTGATGCTCGCCATGAGCGTCGAGTTGACGCTGATGTTGTTGCTGGCACTGCCGATCATGGGCGGCGTGACATGGTTCTTCCGCCGCGCTACAAGCCAGCTCTTCCGCCTGGTGCGGATGACCTTGTCCGCACTCAACCAGAACATGCACGAGAACCTCGCCGGGCTTCAAGTCGTACAGCTGTCCGTCCGCGAAGATCACAACCTTGAACGTTACGACCGCATCAATCGCGAGAACCGTGACCACGAAATGCGCTCGGCGCGCCTTGAAACCCTCTACGGTGCCTTCACCGACAGCATGGCCCACATCGCCATCGGCGTCGTCGTCTGGTACGGCGGCGGCGAGGTCATCCAGTCCCGGCTCAGCATCGGCGAGGTGACTCTATTCACCCAGTTCATCGGCATGTTGTTCAACCCCATCGTCGTGCTCGGTGAACAGACCAACATCCTGTTTCGCGTCATGGCGAGTGGTGAACGGATTCTGCAGGCGCTCGACTGGGACGAAAAAATTCACGAGCCCGCAAACCCCGTGACGTTGCCTTCCCGGCTGCGCGGCGAGATCCGTTTCGAAAACGTGCATTTCGCCTACAACGATATCCCGGTGCTGAACGGCATCTCCCTCACCGTGAATCCCGGGGAAAAACTCGCAATCGTCGGCCGGACAGGTTCAGGCAAGAGCACCCTTATCCGTTTGTTGTCGCGCTTCTATGATTTTGATGACGGTCTGATCTTCCTCGATGGTGTTGATCTCAATCACATCCACACCCACGACCTGCGACGCCGCATCGGTGTTGTACTGCAGGACTTTCACATCTTTTCCGGCACTATTTACGAGAACATCGCACTGGGCAATGCAGCCATCACGCCGGAACGCGCACAAGCAGCGGCACGCACCGTGAACGCCCATGGTTTCATTTCCGAATTGCCAGGCGGCTACAACACGCCACTGTCGGAGAGGGGCCAGAACCTCTCCCAGGGTCAGCGGCAACTGCTCGCTTTCGCCCGGGTGCTGGCTGCGGATCCGGAGATTCTGATCCTCGATGAAGCGACGGCGAGTATCGACACCGAAACGGAATTACTGATCCAGGATGCGCTTCGGAAACTAACCGCTGGGCGCACGTCGATCCTGATTGCACACCGGCTGCAGACAATCCAGGAAGCCAACCGCATCCTAGTTATCGAAGAAGGTCGTGTGAAGGAACTGGGTAGCCATCAGGAGTTGCTCGCGGCGGATGGCCTCTACGCCACGTTGTATCGGCTCCAGTTCCAGGAAACTTCTTCCTACTGATCTGCTCTGTCGCAAAAAAAACAGGCACCGAAGTGCCTGTTCTTCGTCAGAGGTGTGACCGTTCAAAAGCGGTCGCGATCTCCGCGATCATCGCCACGATCACCGCGGTCACGGTAACCGCCGCCACCGCCGCCGCCATATCCACTACCACCACCGCCACTGCGACCACCGCCGCCGCCACCGTAACCACCACGTCCGCCGCCACCACCACCGCTGCGAGGTGGACGCTCAGCGGCTTCATTGATGCGCAGTGCGCGGTTTTGAACCTGGGTTCCATTGAGCTCGGAGATCGCGCGCTCACCATCGGCCTGTGACATTTCAACAAAACCGAAACCACGGGAACGACCGGTCTCGCGGTCTACAATCACCTTTGCGGATTGAACGGTACCGACGCGAGCAAACAGGTCGTTCAGTTCCTGATCGCTGAACCGCCATGGCAGATTGCCTACATAGATCTTCATGCGCCTCGAGTCTCCTCGCATCAGTGGAACTCTTAAGACGGATTATAACCACCAGCCGATCCCGGGCCGCAACATCAAACCGCTGCGTTGGTACGTTCAGGACGCGGTGGATTTGGATGTCTGCGCGGGTGCCTCTGTTCGTGGCAAAGTTCGATTGAGGAAGAAGTAACCGCATATCGCCGACAGGATCGAGCAGGCCACGATGCCGATGCGTTCGTCGTGCAGCAGATTCACCCACACTGATGCGCACCGGCAGATCGATCAGCGCATCATGGATCCACTGCAAAGGAGAGTTGGCAATGATGAGTGCGGCGATGGCAGCCACCACGAGCAGAATTCCGCCGGCGGCTTCCAGCCTGAAAAGTCGCGAACCGCGTCCAGTACCAGCGATGCGTGCGCCGGTTTCTCTCCAGGCTGATCCACGGACTACAGATCGGCCAGCACCGAACGCCACGAACGCCCGGTCAAAGCACTGAGGTCATGACCATGCCGGGTCCGCAACGCTTCCGACCGTTCTGCGGACAGTGTCACCTTAGTGATTTCGCTGGACTCCTGGCGCAACTTGATGATCAAGACCGAGGGCTCGTCCGGATGGGTTCCAATGGAAACCACAACCGGGAAAATCGTGTTTGCCACAACGCAGATCGCGACCATACAAAAAACCGTGACACTTGAGGGTCACTAGATTAAACCCAGCTGTCGCGTATGCTCAATGCGGTTAAACTGACGACATGACTGACATTCGGCTAAATCAAAAAGACGAGCAAGCGGGCACCCAGCCACCACGCAGCGGCGAGAAGTTCCGCACGCCTGACGGCTTCGCTGCCATTCGCGATGGCATCAAGACCAACGCCAATCGCCTGGTGCCCGGCGGGCGCAAACCGGAATGGCTGCGGGTCCGCGGCGGCGGCGGCGAGCGTTACCAGCACGTGCGTGAAATTGTCAAAACGCACCGCCTCTCAACAGTCTGTGAAGAGTCTCACTGTCCAAACATCGGCGAATGCTGGAACAGCGGCACTGCCACCATCATGTTGATGGGCAGTGTCTGCACCCGCGCCTGCCGCTTCTGTTCTGTAGACACAGGCAACCCGGGAGGTTGGCTCGATGCCGAAGAGCCGGCAAACGCCGCCGAGTCCGTACGCCTGATGGGGCTCGGTTATGTCGTCCTGACGTCTGTTGACCGGGATGATCTCGATGATGGCGGTGCCGCCCACTACGCCGCCTGCGTGCGGGCGATCAAACGGGTTAACCCAGCAACTGCAGTGGAAGCTCTGACGCCTGACTTCCGCGGCGTCGAAGAACATGTCGCCATGGTGGTGGAATCGGGGCTCGAAGTCTTCGCTCAGAACATCGAAACCGTGGCGCGGCTCACTCATGTTGTTAGGGACATTAGGGCTGGTTATGAACAGACCCTCAAGGTGCTTGCATTCGCGAAGCGACATCGGCCAGCGGTGCTGACCAAGTCGAGCCTGATGGTCGGTCTTGGTGAATCGGACGATGAAATCCGTACCACCTTCGAGCATCTGCGCGAAGCTGCCGTGGATGTGGTGACTCTCGGCCAGTACCTGCGTCCGACCCTCAACCACCTTCCGGTGGAACGCTGGGTCCATCCGGATGAGTTTGCGAAGTACCGTGACTGGGGGCTTGCAGCCGGTTTTCTCGAAGTTGCTGCCGGGCCGCTGGTCCGCTCCAGCTATCGCGCCGAACGAATGCTCGAAAAAAACAACCTCGGACTCGGCTCCGGCCCGTACATCCCGGTTCGGCAGCTCTGAAGTGCAACGACTGCTCATGACCGGATTGCTGGTCATCGCGTCGTCATGGATTGCCCAGACGAAAACAGCGGCAGCAGCTGATCCCGGCGACCCCACCACTCCCTCCGCCTCCACGCTCTGGCGCGCAGGTGCATCGTCCACAGAGATCACGCCACATCTCGGGTCCTTCCTTGCCGGCTACGGTCGCAATCGCCGCAGCACCGGGGAACTCGATCCGCTCATGCTGCGGGTATTGACCATCGATGACGGGCAGAAACCTCTCGTCATCATGACACTGGACAACATCGGTCTGACCGGTCCCGACATACGCCGGATCCAGCAACACATCCACACGGTGATTCCGGAGATTCCAGCAGACCAGGTGATGGTGAGCTCAACACACACCCACGCAGGTCCGGATGTGGTGGGGCTTTGGGGTGAGTCATTCTGGTCGAGTGGCCGGGATGAAAGTTACCTCGACACGTTGACCGAAACCGCGGCAACCCAGGCGGAAACGGCGTGGTCGGCCCGACAGCCGGTGCAATTGCGTGCCGCGAGTCGCGAAGTGCCCATGCCCTGGGTTGAAAACCTGAGTGAACCCAAGCTTCTCGATCGCCATCTGACGGCGCTGCAGTTTACCGACCTGACGGGCACCACCATTGCCACACTCACCAACTATGCCTGTCATCCGACCGTGCTTGACGGTGAAAATACATCGACTTCTGCGGATTACGTCCACGGGTTCGTAACGACGATGTCCAGCGCACTGACCGGTGAACATCTGTTCCTGCAGGGAGCGATCGGCGGGTGGGTACAGCCTCTGCAAGGGGATCGAAGTCATGAGCTTGCGATTTCACTCGGCCAACAATTGGCAAAAGGGGTACTTGATCTGCTCGAGAACGCGGAGCATGTCCCCGCAGAACCGATCCGGTTTGCGAGTACGACACTCGACGTACCATTGGCAAACTGGGGGATGCGGTTGTTGGCCTTCATCGGCGTCATGCAACGCGACATCACGGCAGGTGCGATGCAAGTCGCGGTCGCACGTTTCAATCTCGGGAGTGTCGCCTTCGTAACCCACCCGGGTGAAACGTCTCCCGCGTATTCACTGCAGTCCAGGAAAATTCTCGGCGGCAAACATGCTGTGGTGATGGGGCTGACCCAGGATGCGATGGGCTACATCCTCAAACCCGACTATTTCACGAACACGGAAGCCTATCCCCACGCGGACTACCTGACCTCGGTTTCCGCAGGACCTGAAGCCGGACCTCTCCTCATGGAAACCATCCAGGCGCTGAAACCGGAGTAGACTCGCTCTGGTTCGCCTATTCTGGTTCGCCCACCCTGCCTCAAACTGCCCAACCCGGAGGGATGCGCCCATGTCGATTCTCGCTGGAACCACCCGCGGCCTGTTCCGCGTCTCTAACGGCGATCATGAGCAGTTGCTCGATGCACGTGGTGTGCGAGAGCTTATCAGGATCGGCGAGATGACTTTCGCCGGGACGTCAAACGGTCTCTATGTTTCAGGCGATGGAGGTTCCAGCTGGCGATCCTGCGGTCTTGAAGGTCTCACCGTCTGGCAGATCCGCGGCGCTGCCGACGGACAAGTGCTCTACGCCGCGGTTGAGCCTACCGGACTCTGGCGCAGCGACGATGGTGGCAACCATTGGATCGAACTCGAAGCCGTGCACCGCGTACCAGGCGCGGCCAACTGGTGTGTGCCGGTTCAATCACCCATGGCGGCACGTGCCCGGGCGCTCGTAGTGGATGCGCAGAATCCGGACCGCCTCTGGGCAGGTGTAGAGGTCGGTGGGATCATCCATTCCAGCGATGGCGGCCGCTCTTTCGAACATGTACTGCCTGGCGGAAATCCGGACATCCACATGCTCTTCGCCGACCCGTCGAGGCCAGATGTTCTGTATGTGAGCACGGGGTACGGTCGCCTCGATGGTGTCGCTCCAATGGTTGAGGGTAACGCCGGTGTATTCCGTTCCGACGATGGCGGACAACACTGGACCTATGCCTGGAAAGGAGTCACACCACGTTATTCGCGACCCATGTGCATCGACACCCGCGGCGCCTGCCCTTTGACCGTGGCTTGTGCGCCCACCGCATTTTCCAGTGTCACGGATCCAAGTGGTGCGCAGGCGATGCTCCTGCAGAGTGTGGATCACGGGCATTCATGGCGGTCGCTCGGCGATCCTGCACATTCGCCCTCTCCCGCCAATTTCCATGGACTTGCTGTCCATCCCGCGGCTGCAGGTGATGTACTGACGGGAACCGACAGTGGCGAGGTCTGGCACGTGACCTCGGAGCGGGAGTGGACGCGTTTGGCTCACGGACTGCCCACAGTACTGGCCGTACTCGCGGCCTAGCTCATCACAGATCCATTCGGATCAGCAGTTATTTCAAAACGCCGGTCAGGTCTTTGACCAGCTCCAGGTGCCCGCCTACGAAAAGATCGGAGACCACGCGTTTATGGATGATGCCGTCCTGTCCGATATGGAAGGTCGCCCGACGTACACCCCAACCAAAGGGGCCATCGACCCCATAGGCTTTGATGACACTCTTGCCGGCATCAAACAGCAGTGCGAAGGGGATGTTGAATGCTTCTGCGAATCGGCGATGTGATTCCACTGACTGAGGACTGATGCCGATGACATTCGCATTTGCCTGGCGCAGCTCTGCGTAGGTATCGCGGAAGGCACAGGCTTCGGCGGTGCAGACCGGTGTGAAGTCCGCGGGATAGAAATAGAGGGCCAGTTCCCCCTTCGTGAGTTCGGTGGCTAGCGAGACCGTTTCACCCCGCTGGTTCGGCAGGGAAAAATCCGGCGCGCGATCTCCTTCCTTCAGCACGTACCGTTCTCCTGCATTACTGGGAGTGATACAGGTTGAGACTCAACCCAGTTGTTCACACATTTGCCGCAAGGCTGCGACGAACGCTTCCGGCTCATCGAGAAAGACGTGGTGCTGGGCGTTGGTGATACAGACCGCAGGGAATTCACCCGGGATCAGCTCTTTCATGTACTTGAGCGTCGACGCGGGAAACAGCTCGCTGCGGCCACCATAGATGAGCCCGAAGGGCAGCGTGATGCGTCGATAGTCATCCGCATCCCGCTCCGCGTCCTTGAGGGTGTGCAGGAGATCCTCATCAAACTTCCACGCATAACCACCGTCCACCGGCAGCAGTGAGTGGCGGGCGATGTACTCGAGGATGTAGCCGTTGTCGCAGGGTTGCGGCGGGTACAGGCGGAAGCGGCCAAGCGCCTCCTGTTTATTCGGATAAACTTTGGCGCGCCCACCCATCGGTGCACGGTTCGGTACCGGTTCATCCGGATGACGGATGCCGGAATCCACCAGGATCAGCGCACCGAAGCGATCCGGGAAGAGATTCACGGCCTTCACGGACATGTTGCCGCCGAAGGAGTGCCCCACCAGGATCACATCACGCCCGAAACCCGCGGCATCACAGACGCTCTTGATTTCCTCGGCGTAGGTCGCGCCGTCATAACTGTAGCGATAGTCCGAATCGCCCATGCCGGTGAGGTCCATCGCGGCGATGTGATAATCATCCGTCAGTTGCGGTGCGATGAAATCCCACCAGTGCGAGTGGGCATTCATGCCGTGAATCAGCAGCAGTCCCGGTTTGTCCTGCTGGCCCCAAGTGCGATACACCACATCGCAGTCATCGACCTCGACGGAATGTTCTTCCGACTTCTGGTCAACGGCCTTCCAGAACCAGTCCGGGATGGCCATGGTTACAAGGCACCGAACCGCTTGAGGTGAAAGTCGATATTGCCGAACAGGGTGTCGATCACCGTCAGGCGCTTGAAGTAGTGGCCAATATTCAATTCATCCGTCATGCCCATGCCACCGTGCAGCTGCACGGCGTTCTGGCCGACGAACCGTCCGGAGTTGCCGACCTGCACCTTGAACGCGGAGATCGCTTTTTTCGCCGCGTCACCATAACCCTCGTCCATCTTCATGGCCGCCATGTACATGAGCGACTTCGATTGTTCGTGTTCCATGAACATGTCCACCATGCGGTGCTGCAGCACCTGGAACTTGCCGATGGGCTGGCCGAACTGTTCGCGGGTCTTGGTGTACTCAACCGTGTTCTTGTAGAGCACTTCCATGCAACCGACCGCCTCGCTGCCCACAGCAAGAATCCCTTCATCGATCACCTGTTCGAGAATCGGATAGCCCTTGCCTTCAGCGCCAAGCAGCGCGTCTTTACCCACACGAACATCCTTTAGTGTTACTTCGGAGGCGCGGAACGCATCCACCGTCGGGTAATCGCGCCGGCTCACGCCTGCAGCCTTGGCATCGAGAATGAAGAGCGAAACGCCGTCGCGATCCCGCTGACCGCCGGAGGTACGCGCGGAAACCACCAGGAAATCCGCGGCAGGACCGTTCAGCACCACAGCCTTGAGACCATTCAGAACATAACCGTTGGCATCCCCACGGGCCGTCGTCACAAGATCAGCAAGGTTGAAGCGACCCTGAGGTTCGGCGTAGGCGAGCGCCGCCTGTTTACTGCCGTCGATGATGCCCGGCAGATAAGCCGCCTGTTGTGCCGCGGATCCGCCGACACGAATGGCACCGCCGGCCAGAACCACCGTCGCCACATAGGGTTCGACCACAAGGCCGCGGCCCAACTGCTCCATCAACAACATCATGTCGACAGCCTTGCCACCGAAGCCGCCGACGTTCTCCGGAAACGGCACACTCAGCCAGCCCAGTTCAGCGAACGTCGACCAGTGCGTGCTGCTGAAACCCTGCGTCGTGCGCACTACCTTCTGTCGACCGTCAAAGCCATAGTCGTTCTGCACGAACTTCTCGACACTGTCCTTGAGCAGCGTCTGTTCTTCGGAAAACGAAAAGTCCATCAATCCCCCTGAATCGAAGAGAAACTAAACCCTATCACGACGTTCGGATCGTCTTGTCCCGGCTGGATGCACTCAACCCGAAACGTCAAAACCCAAAAATTTCCCGTGCCATCCGGTCTTTCAGCGCTTCGATTGAAGTCGCATCCCCCGGGCGCTCTGCCGCGTAAACGCTGAAGGCACGATCAAAGAGCGCCTGCCGTACCGCCGGCAATGCCGTTTCATCACCAAACACACCCTCGTTATGGAATTTGAGGTCATCCGGAAACGGCACGGCATGATAACCCAACATCCGAGCGCGGAGCGCTGCCACTGCCTGGCCGATCTCTGCGCCTCGAATGGCGAGAACACTGGCCATGCCTCGCCGCTGCGCAATCTCCGCATGCTCAAGCAGTTGGCGCAGCTCCAGTGCCTCAAGGGATGCAACCTGGATCAGCAGGCTGTCAGCTGCGGACCGGTCAGCAGGTTCATCCGACGCATCCGCCGCCGACCGCAGCCCGTCGAGTGTCTTCTTGAGGCGCGACGAACGAATGCGCAGCGGCGGCTCGGGCAAAGGCACTTTCGGATCGTGGCGGAGCAGGTCACGTCGCGGCACCGGCACATCAACAAACTCAAACCGCGCCAGTGCATGACTGCTGCCCATCATGGGCACGGCTTCACTACGTACACCTGCAGCGTTGGCAGGTACCACGAACCAGCCACTCCGGTTGGCCCCGGCAATCTCCGCCCTTACGAGCAGCAGATCCGCATGAAGCCCGCCGCTCACCCATGTCTTCCGGCCACTCAGTCGAAAGCCCGTACCCATAGGGACGGCCACGGTGCGCGTCCGTTCGGGTGCACCGGAGCCAGCAATACTCACGTCTTCCACATCTGCTTTGGCAAGCGGATCCTCATCATGAGGCTCAGAGGCGGCGATGCTCCAGCGCACTTCAAATCGCCGAATCTGCTCGAGCCGGAGGTTCGTATCCGCCGATGGAGGTTCGTTCAACAATACAGGTCCGACGATGCCGGTCGAACAGTTCAGCGGCAACGGCGCCCCTGTTTCTGCCAACACCCGCTGAAAAACGTACCGGCGAACCGGCCCCCAATCCGTGCCGCCCTGCGCCCTTCGCCAGTACGGTACGGACCAGCCTCGAGTCACCAATGCGTCGAACCAGCGCCGCAGCGGCGGTGTCCAGGCCGCTGCATCAAGTTCCGCATGCAATCCATCGGTGCGGCCGAGCACCTCGGCGTCCGCCTGCCAATGGGCAGCGACAAAGGCTCGGACTTCAGCCTCAAAAGCGCTATCGGGGGCATCCAGTACGAGTTTCATCCATCCGCTCCCGGGTGAAGCGCGTAACCGACCGGGCTTCTTTCATCCCGTACTCGCCGGGTTGGTTTTGCGGGAGCGGTCGGGCACCATACCGCGCGCCTGATGCGATCAAAAAGAACTACACCTGCTACTGGGGGAAATTCAAACACCATGGCCTACAGCACGCTGCTCTATGAGGTTCAGGACGGCATTCTCACCCTGACGCTGAATCGTCCGGAAGCGCTGAATGCGTTCAACCGCGACATGATGAACGAGATGATCGATGCACTCGACAAGGCCGATGCCGATGACAGCGTGCGCGCCATCATCGTTACCGGCTCAGGCCGTGCATTCTGCGCTGGCGCTGATCTGTCGAGCGGCGGAAACACCTTCAACTCCGATGCGCGGCCGGATCGCGAAAGTGGCCTCAACCGCGATGGGGGTGGACTGCTGACCCTGCGCATCTACGGGTGCAAGAAGCCGATGATCGCCGCCGTCAACGGCCCGGCCGTTGGCGTGGGTGTGACGATGCAGCTGCCCATGGATATCCGCATCGCCTCCGACAATGCCAAGTTCGGCTTTGTGTTTGCACGCCGCGGCATCGTGCCCGAGGCGTGTTCGAGTTATTTCCTGCCGCGCGTCGTCGGTATCAGCCAGGCGCTTGAGTGGTGTTACACCGGCCGGGTCTTCCCGGCGGACGAAGCCCTGCGCGGTGGACTTGTACGCAGCGTGCATCCCAAAGATGAGCTGCTCACCATCGCTCGCGGCATCGCCCGCGAGATTGCCGACAACACCTCGGCCATTTCGGTTTCCATGATCCGCCACATGATGTGGAAGATGCTTGGTGCTGATCATCCGATGGAAGCGCACAAGATCGACAGCCGTGGCATCTACTACCTCGGCAAATCACCCGAAGCCAGAGAAGGGGTGGAATCGTTCCTCGAAAAGCGGCCCGCCCGCTTCCCTGGCAAGGTCTCGAAGGACATGCCCGAGTTCTTCCCGTGGTGGGAAGACCGGAAGTTCTCCTGAACCACTTCGGCAAACAGCCCAGAAACTAAGGCAACCAACGAGGCAACCATCATGGCAACTCCGCATATCGCCCAGAAAGCGCCGTACCCCGTCGAAGTCACCGCCGGCAAAAAGTACTGGTGGTGCACCTGCGGCAAGAGTGGCAAACAACCGTTCTGTGATGGCTCCCATCAGGGGTCGGAATTTACGCCGATGACCTACGAAGCAACCGACACGAAAACGGTTTACTTCTGCGGCTGCAAGGCGACCGGCAAGGGTCCCATGTGCGACGGCACCCACAACAAACTCTGAGGCCGTTGTAGAACGAGCGATTCGCAGAGTCTCATTCGGGGTTTCTCATTCGAGGTTATAAGTGAAGCTGTCCGGGCTGTTTGACAAAGTGTTGGGGGGGGAGCGTGCGCTCCGCCACCAGGACCCGGCCGTTCGTCTGAAGTTTCTGGCTGGCCTAGACGCAGGACGGGCGGACGCGCTGCAATCTCGCCTGCTGGAACTGCTTGCCGTGGAAACTGACGCCTCAGTCCGTGCCGCTGCCCTTCCGCACATTACGGGCATCGATTCCCTGATCACCCTGTTCGGCCAGCGGGAGACGTTGCGTCCTGAACTCGCCGAGTGGATCGCGACCTGGAAATCACCGGACATTGCGCTCTGCCAGAATCACCCGGATATCGCCCGCGCGCGTCTTCTGCATACCGACTCCGACACGGAACAGAACGCACTGCTCGCACTCTTCACCACGGATGAAGAACTGATTGAACTTGCCCTCAGGGCACGCGCAAACCTCAAGACAAAGATCCTCGATCTTCCCCGCTTCGCGACCGAAGACGCCTACACGATCCTCGAACACTTGAGCCGCGGCCGCGACAAGGCAGTGAACCGGCACGCACGCGAGCGACTTGAACTGATTCGCGGCATCGACGAAACGTTGAAAGGGCTGCGGGATCGCGCCCACTCATTGAACAACGCGGTTGCAACCCTTTCCCGCCAACAGCCGGAAGGACCAGCCGCGCGGGAATCCCGGCGCCGCCAACTGCTCTCCCTGCAGAACGAACTGCAGTCGCTCATCGAGCGCGAAGGCGCTGCACTCACTGCTGCCCAAACCGCTGGCGCGCAGCGGGCACAGGTCATCAGCAAGAGGGCCTTCGATGGCATCGACCTCGAAGCACCACATGAGAGCCCCTTTGTGCAGCTGTTGGCAGTCGCACGCGGAGCCCTAGACCTGATGCCAGGCGAGAACATTGGCGAGGTCGGCGAGAAACTCGCCCGGGAACTAAGCCAATTGCAGGCACGCTGGGAAGAGTGCAAAGGGGTTGCGACGCCGGGCAGCGAAGAAATCCGCCGTTTCGCCTCAATCGAAGAGGAGTACGCCGCGGTGCTCGCCGCGGTAAACCGTTTCAACAGCACTGAATGGCCCACACTGGTTGATCCCGGCGAGACCATCCCGGATGGAGATGCCCGGGAGTTCTGGCGCACCGTAAAAGACGCCCATCGCAGTCTCGATCGCCATGCCCGAACAGGCAGGGAACTCGCCTGGCCCGCCTCACTTCAGGAGCCAGAGTCCCACGGGACTCACCGCGCGCAGGCGACACAAATCGCGGAGCGCCTTAATCGGCTTGAAACAGCACACACTGCCCTGCACGAGAACGTCACCGCAGCTCTTGGTGAGGCACGAGCACTCGTCGACGCAGGCCAATCGAAAAACGCGCAGGCAAAACTGGTGGCTTTGCGCCGCGACATCCAGCGTCTTCGACCCGATTCAGCCCAGAAGCTGCGCGCCACTCTCGATGGGCTCTTCCAACAGCTCGGAGAGCTCAAGGACTGGCAGACCTTTGCCACCGCGCCAAAACGCGAAGCCCTGCTTGCCAGCATGAAAGAACTGGTGGGAATCCATCTCGACCCCGAGGCGCTGAGTGTCCGTATCCGTCGCGCGCGGGATGCGTGGAACGGTCTTGGCGCCCCGGTCAATCGCTACGAACACGCACTGCGTGATGACTTTGAAGCTGCCGCCGCACAAGCCTTTGAACCCTGTCGCCAGTACTTTGCCGAGCAGGATCAGATCCGTGCTGCCAACCTCGCAAAGCGGCAGGAACTCACGTCGATGCTCGGCTCCTACCTCGATGGCACCGACTGGAGCCAGGCCAACTTCAACGCTGCCGAAAAAATCCTGCAAACCGCTCGCAGCGAATGGCAAGTGGCGTTTCCGCTGCCACGGGGTGATCACAAGGCTCTGATCCAGGCCTTCGAATCACTGCAAGCAAAGCTGCACGACAAGGTCCACGCCCGCTATCAGGCCGCCAGTGATCGCAAACGCGCCATCATCGACGCCCTGCTCGCCTCCCGGACGACCGTACCGATTGCCGATCAGATGGAGATGGTCAAGCGCCTGCAGAGTGAATGGAAAGGCGCGGGACCCGGCATCAGGCATCTCGAGCAGCCACTCTGGCGTGAATTCCGCGAAGTATGCGACGCGGTGTTCAAAGATCGGACCCAGGCCCAGGAAGAGCTGAAGATCGCCCACGACAGCCTGTTATCAAGCGCCGCAGAACAGAACCGTTTGTTGGCTGCGACCCTGGCGGCATGGACGGAAGAAAGTGCCAGTCCTGCGGCACTGCGTGATGCGCGCAGCGCCTTCAGCTCACTGGGTGAACTCGGCCGCGACGGGCGCGCTCTGGTGGACCAACATCGGCAACTGCTGCGTGATGGTGAGGCGCAGCTCGCCAACTTCGCAGCAGCCCGACGCATCAAGCGCCTCGACCGCATTCAGGCCATCGACCTTGCGCTCGACAGCGGTGAAGAGACTGCAATCGAACCGAAGCTCGAGGGGTATTTCAATCCGCGTACGGCTGCGACGGCGGAAAATGTGCAAGGGCTGATTCTTCTCGCAGAAATCACAGCAGGAAAAGAATCACCGGCAGAGGAGCAGCGTCAGCGTATGGCCATTCAGGTCGATCTGATGAACCGGCGCGCCCAGAAACCGGACCAGGAAACCCTGCTCTTGCGCTGGTGTCGTCTCGGGCCCAAGAACGCAAACACCGTACAACGATCCCGATTCTTCAGCGCGCTCGCACGTCTCGACTGATCGGCACGCTGCTGGTCCCGGCTACTCGCCGCGGATTTCCCGGATCAGGGTTGTCCACGACGGATGTTCGTCCGGTTTCCAGATCGCGCGCATGTGTGCGTCTGCCTGTTCACGGGTCCAGATACCCTGACGTTCGGCAAAGAGTCCATAAAACGCACTCACACGCCAGTTTGCCGCGCAATGCACATGGATGGTTTTGCCGCGGTTCGCATCCATCGCCTTCTCGAACGCGTCAAAGTCAGCGCGTGTCGGCGCCGACCACTCGACCGGAATGTAGGTGTAGGTCAGCCCTTGCCCCGTGACGATCGATGCCTCATCCGGCACCGCGTATTCGTTGTTGTCCGGCAACAAGTTGATCACCACATCGTAACCTTCAGCCTTCAATGCCGAGAGCCGTTTGTCGCCGACTACACCTGACGTTGTGACCTTCGCATCGATTCGCTTGAAGTTGAAACTGGTCTCTATACCCATTTGCGCATCCCGTTCAGCCGCTGCCTTATGGTCGGCAGTTTGTTGTGATTCCGAGGCGTACACAATTGCGGACACCAGCGCGGTACACGCCAGCACGGCAACGACCAACGCAGCGCGAACGACCACAACCCTCACCTGAAGAGCTGTGCGAACCTCTCGAGTTCACCGGGAATATCTTCGCCGGCAGGCTGGTAGGCGATTTCGGAGACACCGGCCTGAACGTAACTATCGATTCGCGAACGCCACTGATCGGCCGTGAGCGCGAGTTTCTGTGCGGCAAGCACCTCGCCGGTGACGAAGGGGCGATCCCGGTCATTGACCGCAATCAGGTGCCGATCGTGCAACGCCAGGTGTCGCTCCCTGGCCGGCACATCGGCGTAGACGGCGGCCCACGCTCGACCACCGGGCAGATTGTCGAGCGCATCGAACTCGGTTGCCCAGTGCAGTCCCACGGACGCTGCATGGCCGGCTGCAGCAATGGCACGGGCCGATCCTGGCGATTCGCCCGGCAACAACACCGTACCCATGGCAAGCAGCACGCTGCGCGAGAAGCCGGGTAAGGGCACCGAGCCGAAAGCCCCCTCGCCCATCTCATGTGCCACCTGCATACCTTTGGGTCCCGCCGCAGCGATGATCACGGGAACGTCCATCGGCCGGGACGCGCCGAACCCAACTGGGTGCATCATCATGATGGGTGCGCCCTCCCATTCGACCTGCTCACCCCTCAACAGCGCCTTAATGCAACCCACGTACTCACCCACATAACGCCATGAGAGCGGCCGCTGGCCGAGCGTCAGCCGCCCTGTAAACCCCGAACCAATGGCAACACTGACCCGACCTTCCCCTGCCAGGTCGACCAACGTCGCAATGGCTGCGGCATTGGTCATGGGATGACGCAGGCTGGGTACCAGCACTGCGGGACCGAGCCCAATTCGGGAAGTCCGTTCAGCTGACCGGCAGAGTTGCACCCATACATCTGGATACAACGCCGGCGAGTCGTAGAACCACGCCCGAGTGAACCCGAGTTCTTCCGCAATCCGGGCGTGTTCATGGCTCTGGCTCGAAGTCGCAAACGCACAGGACATCACCGGCATCACCATTTTCTCTCCCTCCCGCTATCAGAGCCGTAATCAGATCATTCGCCCGATCACTTCAGCACCAATCGCAGTCGCGCGCCACCCAGCTCACTGTTTTCAATAGCGAGCGAACCTTCGTAGAGCTGAACCAGATCCGCAACAACAGAGAGCCCGATCCCCTGCCCCGTCTGCATCTCATCGGCACGAATGCCGCGATGCAGAACTTCTTCACGCAGGTGCGAAGGGATTCCCGGACCGTCATCATCGATCACGGTTTCCACGCCGCCACTGACTTTAAGCGCGGTGATGCGGATCCGGCTGCGGGTGTACTTGAACGCGTTTTCCAGCAAGTTGCCGAAAATTTCCATCAGGTCACCTTCATCACCGCGCGCGCGAAGGTCGCGCTCGACGTTCAGCGCAACGTCGATGTTGCGCTCCACATAGGCGGTCCTCAGCGCTCGAACGAGGCGCTCCACAAGCACAGCCAGTTCCACTGTGCCGCCCACGATAACCGGTCCTCGCACAGAGGCTCTGGAGAGCTGGTGATGCACAGTGCTTTCCATCCGCGCCAGTTGTTCGCGCAGCAGTTCAGATGGGGAACCGTTGGCTTCGTTGATCGCATTGCGGACCACAGCCAGTGGGGTTTTGAGGCTGTGAGCAAGGTCTTCGAGGGCATTGCGATAACGCGTTCGCGACCGCCGTTCGTGTTCAACGAAACGATCGAGGTTGCCTGCCAGTCCCGAGAGTTCCGGCGGATAGCTCCGGCTCAATATTTCCCGGTCGCCCGCTTCAAGTTCCCGAACTTCTTCAGCCATTTGCCGGAGCGGTGTCAAACCCCAACGCAACGCAATCAACTGCGCACCCACGAACAACAACAGCACTGCGCCAAGGCCAAACCAGAGGTTCTGCCGGAAACGGCTGATAGAGCGTACGAACTCGGTCTGCTCTGTCGCCACAGTGAAGGTCAGTACGGCGCCGTCATCCGCCCCCCAGCTCACGGCATAACTGAGGTAGTAGAACGGTGGCTTCGAGTCATCCACTTCCGTGAACAGGAATTCGCCCGGGTCCATGGCGAGGACATGCTCCGGAAAGGGCACGTCGGTGGTCAGCGCGGAAGGTGAGCGCCATCCCGCAACCCGCTCCCGCATGAGCACATTGGCATAGAGGCCACTTTCCGGCTGGTTCAGCCGCGGCTCTGGCAAATCGGAAGAGAGGCCGAGCCTCGTGCCGTCAAAATCGACCACACCCATGAGGGAATAGGTAACCAGCCGCAGCTGCTGTTCAGCACCTGCAACCACACTGGCCTGAAAGGAACGGTCGAGGATGTAACCGGCAAGGGAGAGACAGGATCCAAGTACGAGCGTTGTGGTGAACAGCAGCCGGGTCTGGATGCCCGCCTTCACCCGTCACTTTCCGAAAGGAAACGATAACCCTGCCCACGAACGGTGCGGATCGGATTGACCGGATCGAGCTTCTTGCGCAGCCGCCCCACAAAAACCTCGATGACGTTGCTGTCGCGGTCGAAGTCCTGTTCGTAGAGGTGGTCCGTCAGTTCTGTCTTGCTCACCACCCGGTCCGGGTTGAGCATCAGGTACTCAAGCACCTTGTACTCATACGCCGTGAGCTCGACCGCATCACTGCCGACGCGCACTTCCTTTTTGGCGGTATCGAGTTTGAGATCACCGTGTTCGAGCACAGGCGAGGAATAACCCGCAGCACGCCGGATCAGCGCATTGAGCCGCGCCAGCAGTTCTTCCATCTGAAAGGGTTTGGTGAGGTAGTCATCGGCGCCGGCTTCAAGGCCTTTGACCTTGTCCTGCCAGTTGCCACGCGCCGTGAGGATGAGCACCGGCATGTTGCGCTCGGCACCGCGCAGTTTGCGGATCAGGCTCATGCCGTCGAGGCGGGGCAACCCCAGATCGATGACCGCGGCGTCATAGTCGAACTCCTCGCCGAAATAGAGTCCTTCTTCCCCGTCCTTGGCGGCATCCACCACGAACCCTGCCGACCGCAGGGCGGAAGCGAGTTGCGCCGCGAGGGCCGACTCGTCTTCAACGATCAGAACGCGCACGGTCTTTACTCGCTTTGTGTGCGGCCTTTTTCATCGACGAACCAGGTTTGTACGAGCCGCTCGTCAACGAGTACCCGTACCTGGTAGCCGACTTCCGCTCCCTTGCTGGCGGGGCTTGCCGAAAGCACGCGCCCTCCGGTCTTGTGACGAACGATGGCAGTCGCGGTTTCGAGCGTGACGCCGGGCGATGGCTGAACGAGGTAATTTTGGGTGGCGGCCGGCTTGTATTCGGCCGCTGCAGCCGGCAGAGCGATGAACGCCAGGACCGTAATGAGACCAGCCAGCACCACTTTCGCCACGCGCTGGATGAGGGTCATTCTTGTTCCCTCCAGAGACTGGCGCACCGGATTCTGGTTATGCATGCGCATCTTGTGGCCCTCCCGAAAAGGCCCGGTATTTTTCTGCCTGCGGCGCGATTCTAACCCCAAAGATGGGCCGCGAGCAGCGGCAAGTTTCCCATATCAAATCCGGTCTGTAAC
>VGVE01000028.1 GCA_016874135.1 Gammaproteobacteria bacterium
CCGGTGCAAGTGAACGTGATGGCCTTGATCGCATCAGCGGAACACGGATAGTGAAAACCGAATGCCGAGTCCGTGACCCTGCCGGGCAATTCAGTATTGGCGAAGTTGCCGAGTCGTCCACTGCCGAGCCCAGTCGGCACCGCTGGGGCTAGAAAGTCGGCGACCTCGAAAAAACCGCGCCCGGTTTTACGGGCGAACAATCCGAGGGCGACGATGGCGCCGATCAGACCGCCGTGGAACGACATGCCACCTTCCCACACGCGAAGCAGATAGAGCGGGTCTTCGAGAAAATGCCCGAAGTTGTAGAACAGCACCGACCCGAGCCGTCCGCCGATCACGGCGCCGAGCGCTCCATAAAAAACCAGATCGGAAACCGCCTGGGCGTCAAATGATCCGGGGCGGTTCTTCACTCGCCACATCATCAGGAAGTAAGCCAGCACAAACGCGGCCAGGTACGACAGGCCGTACCAGCGAATCGCCAGCGGTCCGAGCGACACAAGCACAGGGTCAATCAACGGATAGTGCATGGCTTCCTTCGAGCGGGTCTGCTTTGGTTAAACTGCCGATCTTCAAGCAAGGTTGGGTTATGTGCCTGATTCTGATTGCCTACGGCGGCCGGGTGGATATGCCCCTGGTAGTCGCCGCGAATCGCGACGAATTCTACCGACGGCCTGCTCTCCCGGTACATGAATGGACTGAAAACAGGCAGGTTCTCGCCGGTCGCGACCTGGAAGCCGGCGGCACCTGGCTGGGTGTGTCGACGGCAGGACGGTTTGCTGCCGTCACTAACCAGACCGACCCCACGGTACAGGCTCCGCGCTCCCGGGGCGCGCTCACCGCAGATTTTCTGCGCGGTGAAACAAGCGCGGCCGAATACGCTGCCAGTATCGAAGGTCGTCGCTATCGCGGATTCAATCTGCTGTTGTGGGATGGCGACTCCCTCGTTTACACCTCGAACCGTGCCCCAACCCAGGCTCTGAAGCCCGGCATCTATGGTCTCGCCAATGCTGCGCTCGGTGCGGAATGGCCCAAGGTCATCCGAGGGCGACAAGGCCTTGCACGAATTCTCTCAGACAGCCCTGCGCCGGATGCCCTGATCCGTTTGCTCGCAGATGACAGCGTTCCTCCAGACCATGAACTCCCTGACCGCGGGCGCGGGCTTGAAATGGAACGGCGCATAGCCCCGTGTTTCATTCGTGGTGATGACTACGGCACGCGGGCGAGCACCGCCGTCATCGTGTCGGATACGCAGGTCACCATCGCGGAGCAGCTCTATGGCCCAGACGGCCAGCGGGGCAGCCGCGAGGAGTTGACGCGCGTGAGGACATGACTGAGGACATGGATGTGAAACTGACCTTCCGGGACTGACGATATGGAATTAACCCTGCATAACCGCACCGCACTAATCACTGGTGCGTCTCTCGGAATCGGCTTCGCCATGGCCCAGGTGTTTTATTCGGCGGGAGCCCGTGTCGCCATCATCGCGCGCCGCGAAGACAAACTGGCGGAGGCAAAGTCTCGCATCAGTTCGGTAATCGCCCCGTCAGGCGCGCGCATCGAGAAGTTCAGCGGCGATGTCGAAGATCCGGCAACCATTGCGAGGATTTACCGCGAAGTAGAGGCCTCTCTCGGCCCAGTGGATATCCTCGTCAACAACGCAGGTCGCGCCGCGGTCAAACCCTTCATGGCCATCACAGACGAAGAATGGCGCAGCGACATCGATTTCAAACTGATGGCGGCGATCCGCTTGTCGCGCCTCGTCTGGCCGGCTATGCAGGCGAATCGCTTCGGCAGGATCATCAACATCCTCAACATCGGCGCCAAATCTCCCGGCGCACGCACCGCACCCACCACAGTCACCCGTGCCGCCGGCATGGCGCTGACTAAGGTCATGTCTGCTGAAGGTGCGCCCCATAACATCCTCGTCAATGCCTTGCTCATCGGTCAGATCCGCAGCGACCAGATTCGACGCACCCATGAGAGCCTCGGCTCCAACCAGAGCCTCGAGGAGTACATCACCGAGTTCGGCAAACGGCTGCCTATGGGCCGGATGGGAGAGGCGGAAGAAGTCGCCAATCTCGGGCTCTTTCTGGCCTCGGATGCATCAAGTTATGTCACCGGGTGTGCGATCAACGTGGACGGCGGCTTGAGTCCGGCCGTGTGAGCTGAAGCGATCAGGTGCCAACAGAAGCCTGCGGGTTCGCCCGTGCAAGTCGGGAGAGATAGAGCGTGCCGAGCGCCAGGAGCGCCGCAACCACGGACAACGCACCGAGCCCCGCGGTGAAGGTGTGTGTGGTGTCGTAAAGGATCCCGAGACTCAAAGGACCGATCACGCCGCCGATTTCAGCCGCTGAAAAAAATATCCCGCTGGCCGTGCCCGCGCGTGACTCGCCGATACCGGGCAACTCTACGAGTGTGAGCACGAGCACGGTCATCAGCGCCGAGCGGGCAATGCCTTGCATGATGAGTCCGAGGGTCTGCAACGGACCATCCGGGAACTGCAACAAAAGGCTCGCCAGCAGCGCCGCGAGACAGAGACCCAGCAGAATGGTGAATCGCCTTTCAGGTGTGGCCAGGCGCGGGATGAGCAGCGATCCCGCAATTCCGATCACAGTCGGCAAGGCGGCCCAGTAACTCGCTTCAACAATGGGCAACCCATGCGATCGGAGCACTTCCGGCAGCCAGTTGTTGAGCCCGTGATTGAAGAGGAATACTCCGACACTCATCAGAAGCACGATCTGAACGGTGCGGGTACGTATCAGTTCGCCCATCACCTCGCCCTGAGGGCGTTTCTCGATCACCGCTGACGCCTTGAGCTCTGTGCTACGCAAACGAGCACGACCAGCGATGATCAGCCATAACACGGATGCAGCCATGGTGGCCCCCGCCCACAGCCACATGACACCACGCCACGAACCGAATGTCGGCAGGAGCACCGAATGGGTGAGCGTCAGTGACACCACGCCGCCAATCGCAGGGCCGGTCATGTAGATACCCATGGCAAGGCCGCGATCGCTGCCAGTGAACAGCAGAGATACCACCTTTGGTGCACCGGATGAGATCAGCGGCCCGCCGATACCGAACAGACCAACAGCAATCAACAACAGAACATAGTCGTCAGCAACCGCGCGCCCGAGGGCCGAGAACGCAATGATCATCCCGCCGATGAAGAGCGCCCACTGACCACCGAGACGATCCAGAAGAACACCACCCGGCATGGCGGCGAAAATGTACACGAGCTGCCAGGTGCCCATGACACTGCCCATGGCTGCATGCGTGATGCCGAGATCTTCTTCGATGGGCACCACCAGCGGCGCAATCGATAAGGCGGTCAGACCGAAGGCCGTATAGAGCAGCCATAGGCCGGCCAGCAACCACCAGCGTGCCCAGCGATTCATGCCCGAGGATTCATGGGTGAGGATTCATAAGAGACGCTTCATGAATGACGCTTCATGAAACGCGCGCGCATCGAAATCGAAGAGGAGCCGGTGTCATTCGTGGTGCCGCGGTACCACCCTGCCAAGACCTGCGTCGATGAGTTCCTGCTGCATGAACTCTTCGATCCGCGCCGGGTCGTCCATCTTCAGAACCTTGGCGACCATCCGTCGAGCGCGAGCCATCGACATGTTGCGGATGACCCATTTGATCCGTGGCAGGTTAGTCGCATTCATGGACAGTACGTCGTACCCCATGCCGATGAGCAGCACCGCACCAAAGGGAGTACCGGCAAACTCGCCACAGATTCCCACCGGTTTGCCTTCCGCATGTCCAGCCTGCGCAACCTCCCGAAGCGCCTGCAACACCGCCGGATGTACCTCCTTGTAGAGATTCGCCACCCGGGGATTGTTGCGATCAACCGCCAGCATGTACTGCGTAAGGTCGTTGGAGCCGACCGCAAGAAAGTCCACCCGCCGGGCCAACGCGCGCGCCTGGTAGACCGCCGCAGGCACTTCGATCATGACGCCGATCTGCGGTCTTTTGACATCGAGCCCTTCTTCACACACTTCCTGGTGCGCACGCATGATCAGCCGGGTGGCTTCTTCCACTTCGGCGACACCGGAGATCATCGGCAACATGATGCGCAGGAGCCCCCGCAATCCGGCGTTGGCCTTGATCATCGCCCGCGTCTGGATGAGGAAGATCTCCGGATGATCGAGCGTCACGCGGATACCACGCCAGCCGAGGAACGGGTTGTCCTCTTCAATCGGAAAGTAACTGAGCGCCTTGTCACCACCGATATCGAGCGTGCGCATCGTCACCGGCCGCGGTTCAAATGCGGTCATGTGATCGCGGTAGATCTGCCGTTGTTCTTCTTCCGTAGGAAAGCGGTCCTTGGTCATGAAGGGTACTTCGGTGCGGAAGAGCCCGATGCCTTCTGCTCCCCGGTCGAGGGAGCGGGTGATGTCTCCAGCAAGACCGATATTCACCCAGAGCCTGACCCGGGCGCCGTCCGTGGTTTCGCTCGGCAGGTCGCGCAATGTCTCCAGCTCGGCAACGAACTCTTCTTCCTCGGCAATCAGTTCCCGGTACTGATCGAGCACCCGCTTCGACGGGTGCACGTTGACTTCACCGTAGAAACCATCAACCACGACCACCGAGTTCTCGACGGCATAGAGCGGGACGTCGAGCGCGCCCATGACAGCGGGAACACCAAGTGAGCGCGCCAGTATCGCCACGTGGGAATTGCCTGAGCCACGCAGCGCAACAATGCCGGCGAGTTTTTCCGACGGAATGTTGGCGAGCATGCCAGGCGTAACGTCCTCACCGATCAGTATGGTGTTTTCGGGGAAAAACTGTTTCTTCTGCCGCGAGTCCTGCAGATAGACCAGGACCCGCAGCCCCAGGTCCTTCACATCCGCTCCGCGCTCCTTGAGATACGGATCTTCCATCTGTTCAAAGGTACGCAGGTGTTCACGGATCACCTGTTTGAGCGCGCCCTGGGCCCACTGGCCAAGTCGAATCCGGTCCCGCACGTCTCCAGGAATTGCCGTGTCGTCCAGCATGTGCAGATAGACATCGAAAAGGGCGAGCTCTTCCGCTGGCAGGCTGCCTCCAAACTGCTCACTGATGCGGCGGATATCGGCGCGCACCGCTTCCACCGCTACATCAAAAATCAGCAGTTCCTGGATGATGTTGTCGGTCTCACGCTCCGGTACCGCATTCAGGTCAGCGAGCGGATGCACGATCACCGCGGTGCCAATGGCGATACCGGGCGAACCACCAACACCGCGGTACACCTGGTTTTCGCGTGGTACATCACCGGATGTCAAAGCCACCACTTCACCTGTGGCGGCGGCGTGGGCAATCAGCGTCGCGAGCTGCGCCGCCAAGGTGACGAGAAATGCCTCTTCGCTTTCATCAAAGCGCCGCTCTTCCCGCTGTTGCACGACGAGCACGCCGAGCACATTGCGATGGTGGATGATGGGCACGCCGAGGAAGGCGTGGAATGGTTCTTCACCAATCTGCGGCAGATAGCGGAAACGCGGATGGTCCAGCGCATTTTTCAGGTTGATGGGTTGCGCACGTTCGGCGACCAATCCAACCAGGCCTTCATCGATCGCGAGCGTGAACTGGCCGATATAGTCCTGATTCAAGCCTTCGTTGGCCGCGAAAAGAAAGCGGTCGCGCGCGCGGTTGATGAGATATATCGAGCAGACTTCGGTGCCAAGCGCTTCTTGGACATCCACCACAAGTACATTCAACGCTTCCCGGAACGATCCCGCATCAGCGACATCGTTGACGATCTGCCTGAGTGCACCAAGCATCGTCACGTACCGGTTCCGCGGCGCAATCGGATCAGCTGGGGCATCAGCTCACGCAATGCGCGACGGTAGACCTCCCGCTTGAAGTCGACAACTTCGAGCACCGGGTACCAGTAACTGACCCACTGCCAGTGATCGAATTCCGGCTCAGGGGTCATATCAAAACGAACTGCAGAATCATCGGCGAGCATACGGAGGAGAAACCACTGCTGCTTCTGGCCAAGAAATCCTGGCGTTGAATTATGGCGACGCAGCCGAGCCGGCAACCGGTATCGCAACCAGCCCCGGGTTCGACCGATGATCTTTACATCGGACGCTTGAAGGCCGACTTCTTCATTCAGCTCCCGGAAGAGCGCATCTTCAGAATTTTCGCGCGGCTGAATGCCACCCTGCGGAAACTGCCACGCATCGTGGCCACCGACCCGCCGCGCCCATAGCACCTGGTCGCGCTCATTGACGAGCACGATGCCGACATTGGGTCTGAACCCATCTGCATCGACCACGGCTGCCTCCGGACGGACCGCCCGATTGAACACGAAGCGTCCGGAAAATACTACGCTCGATGCCCATATGCGATCATGCCGGGTATGGAAAACCAACTGGCGAGCGAGAGCAGCCCCTACCTCAGACAACACGCAGGCAATCCGGTGCACTGGCAACCCTGGGGTCCCGAGGCATTGGAGTCCGCGCGCACCGCAGGCAAACCGATCCTGCTATCGATCGGTTATGCCTCCTGTCACTGGTGCCACGTCATGGCGCACGAGTCGTTTGAAGATCCCGCAACGGCCGCGGTGATGAATGAACACTTCATCAACATCAAGGTAGACCGCGAGGAGCGGCCCGATATCGATCGGGTGTATCAACTCGCACACCAGGTGCTCACACGCAGCGGCGGTGGCTGGCCGCTCACCATGTTTCTTGATCCGGACAAACTCACACCGTTTTTCGGCGGCACCTACTTTCCGCGTACGCCTCGACTGGGTTTGCCGGGATTTTCCGATCTCCTGATGCGCATCGCGGATGTGTTCCGCGACAAGCGGGATGAACTCATCGCCCAGGGTGACAAGGTGGTGGACGTGTTGCTGCAGATGAACGCAGAAGCGGCGGACGCCCGGCAAACGAATCAGGCGGTACTTAATACAGCGCGCGAAGAACTCGCGCAACAGTATGACCGAGAAGATGGTGGGTTCGGCGACGCACCCAAGTTCGCCATGCCGGCCACACTGCGGCGTGTGCTCTGTCACTGGTCCACTTCCATCAGACACGGCAAAAGAGATCGGGACGGTCTCGACATCGTACTGGTCACGCTGACCCAGCTCTCCCGAGGCGGGATATTCGATCATGTCGGCGGGGGTTTCTTCCGCTACGCCACCGACCGACGCTGGCGAATTCCCCACTTCGAAAAGATGCTCATCGATAACGGGCTTCTGCTTGCCCTCTTCGGCGAAGCACTCGAAGTGGGGCCAGACCCATTGCTGCAATCGACCGCTCGGGAAACGGCACGGTGGATGTTGCGTGAAATGCAGCACCCTGCCGGCGGTTTCTATTCGGCTCTCGATGCGGATTCCGAAGGTGAAGAAGGGCGCTTCTATGTCTGGCGCCGCGAGCAGGTCAAACGACTGCTCACGGAAGACGAGTATCTCCTGGTAGAAACGCTATACGGTCTCGACAAGCCGGCGAACTTCGAAAATCACTGGAACTTCTGGCGCACCGACAGCTGGCGCAGTGTCGTCCATCGTCTCTCACTGGATAACGACGAAGCTCTGTCCCTGCTCGCCAGTGCGCGCCGCAAACTGTTTAGCGCAAGGCTCGAACGCGTACCGCCCGACAGAGACGAGAAGATTCTAACCGCCGCCAACGGTGCAGCCATTCATGGGCTCACCCTCGCCGGGCGGATACTGGACGAACCCGAGTACATCGACGCGGCAAGAGCCGCCGCGGAATTTATCCGTCAGCAGCTCTTCGCGGACGGCCAGCTCGCGTCCGGTTGGGCACACGGTAAAGTATCCGGTGGTGCCTATCTGGACGACTACGCGTTCCTGATGGAAGGCTTGTTGTCCCTGCTCAAAGTCGAATGGCGGGATGAAATCGCACGATTCCTGAAAACCCTTGCCGACCAGGCACTCGACAGATTCGAGGATCAGGAAGGTGGCGGGTTCTTCTTCTCTGCGCACGATGCTGAAGTGTTGCTCTACCGGCCGAAGCCGATGCTCGACGATGCCGTACCGCCGGGCAATGCAATCATCGCGCGGGTGCTACTGCAGCTTGGTGATCTGTTTGCAGAACCACGTTATCTGACTGCGGCAGCACGAACGCTAGCCTGCGGCCGCAGCCGTCTCGAGCAGATGCCGGCCGGACACTGCGCCATGCTGGATGCGCTCGAGGCCGAAGTCAGCTTGCCTGAAACTGTGGTACTGCGCGGTCCGAAGGATGAAGCAGAGGAGTGGCGCAGCCAGATCACCCACGGGTTCAAGCCCTGGCGCCGGATCTACGTGATCCCGTATCAGGGTGTGGAGTTTATCCCTTCCTGGCTACCTCGCCTCGTCTCTGCCGCCCAGCGGGACACAGTCACCGCCTTCGTCTGTTCGGGACTCGAATGCAGCCTGCCCATGAGGTCCCTCGATGCACTGCGTGAGACGCTCGGCGTCGATTGAGCTGCAGCCGAGCGACGCTTTCTTCAACCCCTCCAGGCGAGGTCGAGGTCGCGGGCTGCCTTGACGTCATCGAGGCGCCTGACAGGCAGAGTATGGGGCGCAGTACGCACCAGGTCAGGGCTCTCTTCGATTTCCCTCTGGATGGCGCGCAGCGCTGCCACGAACCCGTCCAGCTCCTCACGGGTTTCCGTTTCGGTGGGCTCGATGAGGAAACACTCCGGTACCAGCAGGGGAAAGTACGTGGTTGGAGAATGGAAGCCATAGTCGAGCAGACGTTTGGCGATATCCATCGAGCTGAC
Source organism: Gammaproteobacteria bacterium (assembly GCA_016874135.1). Taxonomy (GTDB): domain Bacteria; phylum Pseudomonadota; class Gammaproteobacteria; order Pseudomonadales; family Azotimanducaceae; genus SYFY01. Next base: position 8,716 of record VGVE01000028.1, read on the forward strand.
ACCGTGCTTCTTGGCGGTATCGCGGAACGTGATGATGAACTCATGCGTGGCGCGCCGACCGGGATAGGCGAGCTCGAACCCGGCCTCCTGCAGGCGTGCCGCGAGATAGTTGGCGTTAAGCGTTGCATAGTCACCAACTCGGTGCATGCCTTCGCGGCCAAGCAAGCGTGCGTAGATCAGCGCGCGCAGCAGAATGCCCGCGTTTCCGCCGAAGGTTGAAAGACGACCGATGGTTCCGGGCACGTCGTCTTCATCGAGCCATCGATAGGAACCGGCACCGGTCGCACCGCCTGCCCGCGCAACCATTGGCACCGGCAGATGGGGAAGCAATCGTTCACCGACACCGACAGGACCCGCGCCGGGCCCACCCCCACCATGGGGTGTTGCAAACGTCTTGTGCAGGTTCATGTGCAATACGTCGAAACCCATGTCGCCGGGTTTGACCTTGCCGAGGATGGCGTTGAGGTTGGCACCGTCGTAATACAGCAACCCGCCAGCTTCATGCACGATCCTGGCAATGGTTTCGATGGACCGTTCAAACACGCCGCACGTCGAAGGGTTGGTCATCATGAGGCCGGCTGTCTGCGGTCCAACGCGCTTTTTCAGCTCTTCAACATCCACATCACCGTCGGCATTGACCGGTACTTCGGTAACCTTGTAGCCACACATCACCGCCGTTGCGGGGTTGGTGCCATGCGCGGCACTCGCCACCAGGATTTCGTTCCGGCCATGGTCACCACGTGCTTCGTGATAGGCACGAATCATGGCGATACCGGCAAACTCTCCCTGCGCTCCGGCCATCGGCGCAAGGGATACGCCTTTCATACCGGTGACATCCTTGAGAATTTCCTGGAGTTCGTGCAAACACGCCATGTACCCCTGACTGGTCGCTTCTGGCGCAAGGGGATGTCGGCCAAGAAAACCCGGCAACGACGCGCCTTTGTGGGCGCCGCGGGGGTTGTATTTCATCGTGCAGCTGCCGAGTGGATAGAACTGCACATCGATGGCGAAGTTGCGCCTCGACAGGTTGGTGAAGTGTCGCACCGCCTGCAGCTCGGAGAGCTCGGGCAACCCCGGGGCGTCCTGCCTCAGGAATTCTGCAGGCAGGTCATCAAGTGCTGCTGCCGCGAAAGGAACCTGTTGGGCCCGCGCACCACGCCCAGCCTGGCTGAGTTCAAACACGCTCTTCATCGCAGCACCTCCGCAAGCGCTGCCGCATACGTTTCAATCTGTGCGGCAGTGCGCTTTTCCGTGGCGCAGACCAGCAGATCGTGTTCACGGCCGGGCATGAATCGAGACAGTGGCAAACCACCAAGAATTCCGCGCGCGAGCAAGGTATCAGCCACGACGTCAGCCGGTCTTGGCAGACGAATGACGGCTTCGTTGAAGAAAGGCCGGCTACCCACGCGGCTGACGCCGGGTATCGCTGTCAGAGCGGTCAGAAGTTGCCGTGCTCGTTCATGAGATGCCGCAGCGGCGCTGCGCAAGCCCACCGGGCCGAGCAGACTCATGTGCAGGGTTGCGGCGGTGACGAGCAATCCCTGATTGGTGCAAATGTTCGAAGTCGCTTTGGCGCGTCTGATGTGCTGCTCGCGTGCCTGCAGCGTCAGGGTGTAGCCGGTGCGTCCTTCAAGATCAACGGTCTTGCCGATGATGCGCCCGGGCATTTGTCGAACGATGCCTTCCTTGCAGGTCAGGAATCCGAAGCTCGGCCCGCCGGACGCCATGGGAATACCCAGCGGCTGGCCATCACCACAGGCAATGTCGGCACCGTTCCTGCCCCACTGACCTGGCGGCTTGAGCAAGGACATCGCGAGCGGATTGACCACAGCGATGGCAAGAAGACCTGCATCGTGTGTCCGATCCACCAGCATGTCGACCGCTTCGAGACAGCCGAGGAAATTCGGCTGCGGAATGACCACGGCAAACACACCGTCAGTTGATTGCAGTGCGTTTGCGTCGATGGCTCCATCCCGTTCAGGGAGGGTTTCGAATTCAATGTTCTGGTAGCGCGCCACATTCCACGCGGCGCTGCGCATGAACGGATGCAGCGTGCCGGCAACAAGAACTTTGCGGCCGCCGGCTTTCTTCGCAGCCCGTGCCGCCATGAGGATTGCCTCACCAAGACCCGAGCCACCGTCATAGACCGACGCGTTGGACACATCCATCGCGAGGAGCCGGGTCATCATCGACTGGTATTCGTAGATCAGCTGTAGCGTGCCCTGACTGGCCTCCGCCTGATACGGGGTATAAGCGGTATAGAACTCCCCGCGTCCGACGATGTCCCACACCGCCGCCGGTATATGGTGGTCATAACAACCGCCACCCACGAAGCAGATGCGCCCGCCATCGCTGTTTGCACGCTGCTGCATCAGTTCCAGAACTTCCATTTCGGACAGTCCTTCCGGAACTTCAGTCAATCCATGCGAGCGAATGCGCTCTGGTATCTCATCAAAGAGATCATCGATGCTAGCCACACCAATGGTTGCGAGCATCTCGCGGACATCGCGCTCGGTGTGTGGAATGAAAGGCATGGGCTCAAGCACCTCCCGGTAACGGCATCAATGACTGTCTTGTTCGCAAACCGCTGCATAGCCGGCGGCATCGAGTAGCTCAGCGAGATCCGCTGCGGAGTCCGGTTTGAGGCGTAAGAACCAGCCCGCTCCATAACAATCCTGGTTAACAGTTTCCGGTGCATCATCGAGCACGTTGTTGACGGCGATTACGGTTCCTGCCACCGGGGAATAGATGTCCGATGCCGCCTTGACGCTTTCTACCACGGCAATTTCGCCGGTCGCATCAACATGCGTCCCAACCTCCGGGAGTTCGACATAAACCACATCACCGAGCGCGGCCTGCGCATGGTCGGTGATGCCGACAGTCACGAGGCCATCCGCTTCGAGCCGCGACCATTCATGGGTTGGCGCGTACTTCAGTTCCGCGGGGACGTTGCTCATCTGAAACTCCTTGCTGGACAGATCGGAAAACCTGTCTGATCACTCGAATACTTTCTTGCCGTGCCGAACGAATGGCGGGCGCACCAGTCTGGCTGGCATCCACTTGCCACGGATTTCGACTTCACAGCCGCCCTTTGCTGCCCGGGGTACACGCACCAGCGCAATGCTCATCTCCAGCGTGGGCGAAAAAACACCACTGGTCACAACCCCCGTTCCGGCATCGGTTTGCACCGGAAAATCATGGCGCACCACACCTTTGCCTTCATAGACCATGCCAGTCAGCTTGTGTGTCCAGGATTGTTTCAATCCGATGAGCGCGGTTCGCCCGACAAACTCCCTGCCCTCAGGTTCCAGCGCCACCGACCAACCAATGTTGGATTCATACGGATGGTTCGCTTCAGTCATATCCTGACCGTACAGATTGAGCCCCGCTTCGAGCCGGAGTGTATCGCGCGCCGCAAGGCCACAAGGTTGCACACCGGATTTCAAGAGCTGGGACGCCAGCTCAACCGCTTCCGCGGCAGGCAACATCAACTCCACTCCATCTTCGCCGGTGTAACCGGTGCGACCCACCATCCAGGTGCCGTCAATGAGAGCGGAAAAGCCTTTGAGAGAGCGAATCCCCGGTTTGTTCACCAACTCGGCAACCCGCTCGATCGCCTCAGGCCCTTGCACCGCCAACATGCCGAGGTCCTTGCGCTCGGTCAATTCGGCGCTGCACTGGTGGCGTTCGAACCAGGCGAGAACCTTGTCCCGTGTTGAGGCGTTGACCACTGCGCGAAAACCCGCCTGTGTTCGATAGACGATCAGATCGTCGATGATGCCGGCAGTGTCATTCAGCAGCGCACCATAGAGCGCATCTCCATGCGCCTTGAGACGGCCGATGTCATTGGCGACGAGCCGCGACAGGAAGTCATACGCGCTTGCACCATTCACCTCGATGATCGTCATGTGGGAAACATCAAACAGTCCGGCACCGGTGCGCACGGCGACGTGTTCGACGATCTGTGATCCGTAGTGAAGAGGCATTTCCCAGCCACCGAACGGCACCATGCGGGCGCCTGCGGCGACATGGAAGTCAAACAGCGGTGTTCGGTTCAACATTCTGGCGGTCCGGAAAGCGCGCGATTCTAGCCGACATTATTGCCAAAGGGTGTTGTCATAAGTTGGTGTCAAAAGTTGCCGTCAAAGCGTCGTTCCAGACTTTCACACCGGAGAAGAAACGAAGAACCCACTGCGAACCACAGTCAGTGCGACGCCACCGCCACGGGACCCAGTCCCAGAGCTTCGCGAAGGAGCTGGTGACGGACAAGCGACTGCCGATTCACAAAACGCACACCGGCATTACGCAGCCACACGGGCCCCGGCTGTCTCCAGCCATAGATACCCTGCAAGGTGGACATAAGCGTGACGAGAGCCCGCGATCGCCAGAGTCGCTTGCGGGCATAGGACTGAAGACCTTGATCCTCGCCAGGATCGGCGCTGGCGCGACAGAGGTCTGCAAGCAACGCGGCATCTTCGAAGCCAAGGTTGACACCCATACCAGCCAACGGGTGAACAACCCGCGCCGCATCACCGGTGAGTACGACGCGTGGTGCCGGTAGCAGCGGAGCAGAGATTTGTTGCACCAAGGGAAACGTGAGGCGTTGATCCACCGCTTTCACGGCACCGAGAACAGAAGCAGTGGCGCGGCTCAGTTCGTCGCAGAAAGCTCCGTGCGCGAGTGCCTGTCGACGGTGCGCCTGATCAGGAGGCTGTGACCAGACCACCGCAACCAGATCCGGTTCGATCCCGGGCAGCAACGCGACAGGGCCATCTTCGAGAAATCGCTGATAGGCACATCCTTCGTGAGGCTTTTCAGTCCGCACCACGGTGGCAAGCGCCCACTGACCCGTATCGAACCGCTGCGGCTCTGTCCCGGTTAGACGTCGTACTGTTGACGCTGCACCATCCGCGGCGATGCACAATCGGGTACGCACAACATCGCCTGTTCCGTGAAGAAGCACCGCCTCCGCAGTGTGTTCAATACGCTCGAGACTCGCGTCGAGTTGTACCGTCAGGTTCGGATACTGGCTGAGCTGTCGCCACAGTTCGTCCACCAGCCGATCATTTTCAACGATGGCGCCGAGGTGCGCGGTACCAGCTTCATCGGCATCAAAATCGAGTACAGCGGTGCCAAGGGCTTCAAAGACATGCATGCGATGTATCAGCGCGCCGCTGATGCGTATGTCGAGACCGGCGAGCCAGGCTTCGGAAGCCGGCGACAGCGCGACAGTGCGAATTCCCATTCCCAGCGTGCCGGATTTGAAGGCAGGCGCCTGTTTCTCACGGAGCACCACCTGTCGCCCCTGTCGTGCAAGCGCAATCGCCAGTGCCGCGCCCACCATGCCCCCGCCCACTATGCAGAAATCGGAGCAGAGTTCGGAGCTCGATTCGATTTCAAGCGGTGGCACAACAGTGCTCATGAGGCCATCAACGCTTCGATTTCATCCACGTCTTTCGGCGCATCAGCCGTCAGCACGTCGGGCCCACGACGCGTGATGAGCACATCATCTTCGATGCGGATACCGATGCCCTTGAACCGCGCCGGCACATCATTCGCTGCATCGTCGCGAATATAGATGCCAGGCTCGACGGTGAGTACCATGCCGGGCTCAAGTTCGCGCCACTCGCCACCGAGCCGATAGTCGCCCACATCGTGAACATCAAGTCCCAGCCAGTGTGACGCCTTGTGTGGGCAGAAGCGCGTATAGGTGCCACTTTCGAGAACGCCGTCAACGCTGCCTTTGAGCAGCTTGAGATCGATCAGGCCTTCGATCATCACTCGTGTCGCGGCATCGTGCGGGTCGTTGAAGTTCTGACCGGTGACACACGTATTGATGGCGGCGGCTTGCGCGGCAAGCACGATTTCATACACCGCACGCTGTGCGCCGCGGAACTTTCCGTCCACCGGAAAGGTGCGGGTAAGGTCCGATGCATAGTGGTCGTACTCACAACCGGCATCGATGAGGACCAGTTCGCCTTTGCGCAGCGTGCCGGAGTTGCTGGTGTAGTGCAGCGTGCAACCATTGTTGCCACCGGCAACGATGGACGGATAGGCCGGAGAGCGCGCGCCGTTGATCATGAACTCGTGGAGAAGCTCTGCTTCCAGCGCGAGCTCGGTCATTCCCGGCTGACAGGTCCGCATCGCCCGTTGGTGCGCGCCGATGGTGATCGCTGCCGCCTTGCGCATCAGTTCGAGCTCTTTGGCGGATTTGAACAGCCTGAGTTCATGCAGCATGTGTCTCAAGGCCACAAACTCACCCGGCGCAATCGCCCCGCCAGACTCCCGGCCACGAATGGCGCCGACCCACTGCAGGACCCGACGATCAAGATCCGGAAAATCACCCAGCGTCATGTAGATGCGATCTTTTCCTTCGAGTAACCCCGGCAGGATGTCGCTGAGATCTGAAACCGGAAACGCATCATCCACGCCCAGCACCTGGGATGCGCGATCCGGTCCCAGCCGTTCGCCGTTGTAAGTTTCATAACGTGGGTCCCGATCCTCGCAAAACAGGATCGCTTGGCCGTGTGCGCGACCGGGAACGAGTACGAGGATCGCATCCGCCTCGACAAAGCCGGTGAGGTAGTAGAAATCACTGTCCTGACGAAAGAGGTACTCCACATCCCGGTTGCGGATCTTGTGGGAGCCCGCGGGGATCAATGCCAGCGAACCCGGCATCATCAGCTCCATGAGGCGTTCCCGGCGTCTGCGGTACTCCGTTGCGGGAATACTCATTGCGCGTCACTGCCATCGGCATGCAACAGGGTGAGTATGGTGACCTTGAGATACTCGACGATCTCCGTGTAGTACCTTTCGAGCTCCTCCGGATCATCAGAGCCGGCTTCAGCACTCGCTATCGCCGACAGGTCCTCGATGATTTCTTCTTCCGCCTCACCAGGCTCCATCTCTCCCAATGCCGCCAGACCAGCGAGAAATCCCGAACACCAGTCTGAAAGCGCCGCCACCCGGTCTTCGATGGGTTCCTCGTCATCCGGCAACAGTGGTGCGAAACGGAAGTCGTCGGCAAAAAGCTCATCTGCGGTCAGATGCGCAAAATTCAATAAGGCATCCGCATCCTGTACGGCTTCGGTACCCACCAGCGCGAGGTAAGCTTCCAGGGGGAAAAACCCATCAGAGTCTTCTTCCACCGAAGAGTCTTCATCTGCGGCGTGATATCCCTCGTCTGCTCCGATCAGCCGACGCCGGGCCTTGGCACACTGGATTCCGCAGACCGTGCCGTGCAATTCAGCCGGACTCAGATCCATGGTCGTCGCCGATGCGGCGAGCGCCAGTTCGGACACTTGCAACTCCTGAAAGGGAACTCAACACAGAGGCGCGCAGCTTAACAGCCCTGAGCGTGACCGGATCGTGTGTTGTTAGGTGGCCTACACGGTCAGTCTGACCGGGCAGCACGATCCTGCTGCGGTGAAAAGCACCCGAGGCGCGATTTGAGCGACAACGGCGTGGCCCGCACGATACGCTGACGGAATCGCCGTGGCTTCCCATGCACCGGCGTTCTGAGCAAGAATGCAATCGCCTGACCGATCTGCTTCCGGAACCTGAGCATGTCGACCTCCTCTTTTGAACATCTGGAACAGCGCGTTGACGAGCTGATCGAATTGATGGCTCTGCTCAGCCGCGAAAATCGTGCGCTGAAAGCACAGCAGCTCACATGGTCGACCGAGCGCGCGAAACTGATCGAGAAGAACGAGCTGGCCAAGTCCCGGGTTGAAGCGATGATTTCCCGGCTGAAGGCGCTCGAGCAGGATTGAGTCCACAGGACAACACCATCATGGCGGAACTCACAACGGTCACCGTACAGATCCTCGGCAAGCCCTATCAGGTCAGTTGCCCTGAAGAGGAAGTCGAGGCGCTGTCCGCTTCGGCCCGGTATCTCGACAACACGATGGCAACCATCAAGGGTTCGGGAAAAATCGTCGGCCTTGACCGGATCGCGGTGATGGCCGCACTGAACATCGCCAACGAACTCCTGACGAGCGAATCCTCCCATCAGGAATCCAACGGCAGCCTGGACGTCCGCATAACGCGCGTGGTGAACCGGCTGGAGGTGGCACTGGCGAAACACCGTCAGCCCGAAGCCTGATTCAAGACACCTTCTGATCGTTCGGGATGACAGTTGCCCGGCACTTCACATTCCGCCGGACTAGTTCCGCTATACTGCTACCGTTGCCTAGGACGTTCGCCAGTGCGGGAAAGTCCTTGAGCCGTTATATAAACGTCAGGAGTTGTCGACGCGTCTTCCGGTGTGCATGTCCGGCGTGGTTCACACCCCCGGGAAGCCTTATGGATTCGCCCGCTTCTCCGCCCTGATCCACAACGGTTCAGGGCAACTCGTGCAGCGGCGTCCCGGGTAACCTTGGTTCAGACCATGGCAAAAGAAAAGATGAACACAGCGGCCAACAAAAACACGCTTCGCCGCCAATTCCGGAACTCGCGCCGAGCACTTTCAACCGCGCAGCAGCAAGCCAACGCCACCTCGATCAGCCAGCACCTGATTCGCGGTAACCTTCTGCTTCGCTGCAAGCGCATTGGCGTATTCATGGCCGCTGACGGCGAGCCGGATACCCTGCCGATCATCGGCAGGCTTTGGGCGATGAACAAGGTGGTTGGTCTGCCAGTTATTCGTGATATTGGCGAGACTCTCGAGTTCTTCTCGTTCGACCCGGGCATGAACCTCGTGCCTGGCCGGTTTGACATTCCGGTACCCCCCGACGAAGCGACCTATCTGCCGCTGCTTTCCCTGGATCTGCTGCTCGCGCCGCTGGTTGCGTTCGATGCTCACGGCACCCGATTGGGTATGGGCGGTGGCTACTACGATCGCACCCTCGGACCGCTGCACCGCGCGCTCAGACCAAAACTGATCGGGCTTGCCCACGAGGTACAGCGCAGCGAAGCGCCGTTGCCCCGCTCCGCGAACGATGTCCCGCTGCACGCGGTCATCACCGAAACGGGTCTGCACACCTTCAGCCCCGTGCGGGATTGAAGCAGGTACCGAAAGGAGACCCCGAGTGGCCGTACGCAAGATCATTCGGATGGGTCACCCGAATCTGCGGCGGATCGCCTCGCCGGTTCCCAATGACTTCCTCGGTACCGCAGAGTTCTCGCGGCTGCTCGAAGACATGGTCGACACCCTGCACGACTACGGCGGTATTGGTCTCGCGGCGCCGCAGATCGATGTACCCATGCGACTGGCCATCATCGAACTGCCTGGTGGCCCAAGCCGCTACGGCGAGCTTCGCGCCATTCCGCTCACGGTGTTCGTAAACCCTGTGCTTCGTGTTCTCGACGATTCAAGTGCCGGCTACTGGGAAGGTTGTCTTTCAGTACCCGGTTTGCGCGGATTAGTGGCGCGGCCACAACACGTCGAGGTGCGTTACGAGAATAGAGAAGGCGCGAACTCCGTCATCACGCTGAACGGTTTTTCGGCCACCGTCGTCCAGCACGAATTCGATCATCTGGACGGGCGGCTCTATGTGGACAGGATTACCGATCCTGCAAAGCTGGTGTTCGAAGAGGAGTTCATGCAGCACATCGCACCGACTTTGGGCAACGTCCCGGAGGTGTGAAGCACCTGCGGCGCGTGGCTATTTAAGGAACATATGGTAGGCCGGATTCGACGTTTCTTCCCAGTAGCGGTAGCCGATGGCAGCGAGTTTTTTTCCGAGCAAGTCCCGATCGGCCGCAACACCTTCAAACCCGACCAAGACGCGCCCCCACGCTGCACCATGATTGCGGTAGTGGAACAGCGTGATGTTCCAGCGACCTTCGAGACCGTTGAGGAACCGGGACAATGCGCCCGGACGTTCCGGAAACTCGAACCGGTACAGCAACTCCGGGCATGCATCGTGGGTACGCCCACCCACCATGTGCCGCACATGCAGTTTTGCGGTTTCGTTGTCGGTCATGTCTTCAACTGCATAACCTTGTGAACGCAGCGACTGCACGAGTTCAGCCCCATCACTGGCAGCACTCGTCTGCACACCGACATAGATGTGCGCATCCTTGCCGCCCGCAAAACGGTAGTTGAATTCAGTGACGTTGCGTTTGCCGAGCGCCTTGCAGAACTGGCGAAAGCTGCCTGGCTTTTCGGGAATCGTCACGCCGAGAATCCGCTCGCGTTGTTCGCCAAGCTCAGCACGTTCGGAGATATGCCGCAGGCGATCAAAATTGACGTTGGCACCACTCAGGATCGCGATCGCCGTGCCAAATCGCTGGCCGAGCTGGCGGTACTTTTTCAGTCCCGCCACACTGAGGGCACCTGCAGGCTCGGCGATGCACCGCGCATCATCGTAGATGTCCTTGATCGCGGCACAGATTTCGTCCGTGTTCACTGTGATTACATCATCGACATGCCGTTTCGCGATCTTGAACGTCTCTTCACCCACCTGGGCCACCGATACACCATCGGCGAAGAGATCGAGGGATTCATACGGCAGCACCACCCGCTTGCCCGCATCCAGCGCGGCGCGCAGACAGGCTGACCCTTCTGCTTCCACGCCGATCACCTTCACATCCGGTCGCAGGTACTTCACGTAGGCCGCGATCCCGGCGATCAACCCGCCACCACCCACCGGCACGAAAACCGCATCCAGCGGCCTCGTGTGCTGGTTGAGAAGCTCCATGCCGATGGTGCCTTGACCGGCTATCACATCCGGATCATCAAACGGATGGACATAGGTCAGCGCCTGTCGGGACTCGAGTTCGCGTGCATGCTCCGCCGCATCGTTGTAGGTATCGCCATGCAGGATGATGTGCGCCCCAAGATTGCGAACCGCACTGATCTTGATCGACGGTGTGTTCTTGCCCATGACGATGTGAGCGCGTACGCCGAGCGATCGCGCCGCAAGGGCAACACCTTGCGCGTGGTTGCCTGCCGATGCCGTAACTACGCCGCGCGCGCGCGCCTCTTCATCGAGCCCCGCCATCCTGTTATATGATCCGCGCAGCTTGAATGAGAACACCGGCTGCAGGTCCTCGCGTTTGGCGAGAACCTTTCCACCCAGACGCTGCGATAAACCGGGCAACAACGACAACGGTGTCACCGATGCAACATCGTAAACCCGCGCAGACAGGATCTTCTTGACGTAACGCTCGAGCATGATTTTCGCGAAGTCTTGTGCAGAAGAGAGGCGATCACAGTATGACCCAGGATGAACAAAAGCGCAGTGCGGCGGCGGCGGCGCTCAAGGCCATCGATCCCTGGTTGAAACCCGACAGCGTGATTGGCGTCGGAACCGGTTCAACTGCGAATCACTTCATCGATCTCTTAAGCCAACAGCGAAACCGCTTCGATGCCGCGGTGGCCAGTTCCGAGGTCACTGCCAAACGATTGCAGGACCAGGGCGTGCGGGTAATTGAACTGACCGCTTCACCACCACTCGCCATCTATGTGGACGGAGCCGATGAGATCACGCCGCAGAGAGCGATGATCAAGGGCGGCGGTGGTGCGCTCACCCGGGAGAAAGTCGTCGCCAGTGCCGCAGACCGATTCATCTGCATCGTCGACGCCGGCAAGGTCGTGGATGTGCTCGGACGCTTTCCGCTGCCGATTGAAGTGATCCCCATGGCCCGTTCTGTTGTCGCCCGGGAACTCGTCAGGCTGGGTGGCGTGCCGGAGCTGCGTCAGGGATTTACCACTGACAATGGCAATCTCATTCTCGACGTACATGGGCTCAAGATCGTTGACCCGAAGGCACTCGAGGCACAGATCAACAACCTACCCGGTGTCGTGTGTTGCGGGATTTTCGGACTACGCGGTGCAGATACGGTAATCGTTGGCCAGCCGGACGGCTCGGTCAGAACTTTTTGAAGTGGGCTAGAACAGTTTGCCGGGATTCAATACGCCATTGGGGTCGAAGACGGCTTTGATGGCGCGCATCGCAGCGACTTCTTCGGGAGATCTCGAGAAGCCAAGGAAATCGCGCTTCAACAGGCCCACACCATGTTCCGCCGAGATGCTGCCGCTGCGTTTGTGAACCTCGGCAAAGAGCTCCGGACTGATGTGATGACAAACCGCCACGAACTCGGCTTCCGCCATATTGCCCGGCTTGAGAATGTTCAGGTGCAGGTTGCCATCGCCGATATGCCCATACCAACAGACCTCAAAATCGGGATAGGCCCTGCTGACCAGTCGGTCCACGGAGACGAGGAAGTCCGGCACGTCTTCGATACGGACGGAGATGTCGTTCTTGTACGGACGCTCCGGAGCAAGGCTCTCGGAGATGTTCTCCCGTAGTGCCCAGAGCGCTCTGGCCTGTGCATCTGAACGGCTAATGACGCCGTCGGTAACCACTCCCGTCGCAAGCAGCGCTTCAAAAATATCCAGCGCCTCTTCTTCGGCACTCTGATCAAATTCGAGCAAAGCGAACAACGGCGAGTCGCCGGCGTCTCCCGCAAAGGGGCGCACGGCACGACCCCGCGCAATCACACGCCGCATTGCGAGATCGGAAAAAAACTCGAACGCTGAGAGTTCGATCCGCGCGGAATACGCCGCGAGAATTTGCATCAACCCGGAAAGCTGCGGGACTGCAAGCACCAGGACACGTTGCGGCTCCGGCTGCATGCAGAGGCGCACATCTACTTCGGTGACGATGCCAAGCGTACCTTCCGAGCCGATGAAGAGGTGTCGCAGGTCATATCCGGTCGCATTCTTGATGAGACCGTGATTCAGACGCAGCACATCACCGGTACCGGTTACGACAGTCATCCCGGCAATCCACTGCCGGGTCAAACCATAACGAATCACCCGGATGCCGCCGGCATTCGTGGCCACGTTGCCACCGATGTGGCTCGATCCTGCGCTCGCAAAGTCAACGGGGTAGAAGAGCCCTTTCTCCTGCGCGGTCTCCTGTATCACTTGCGTGATCACGCCGGCCTGACAAGTCAACAAACGGTCAGTCGGGTTGAACTTCTCGATCCGGTTCATGCGATCAAGAGAAACAACCACTTCTCCGGTGCGAGCAACTGCACCACCAGAAAGGCCCGTACGGCCACCCGATGGAACCAGCGCATGACCTGACGCATTTGCCATCCGTACGATGGCGGCGACTTCAGAGGTTGTCTCCGGAAACAGGATCGCCGCCGGGTCGGCCTGGAAACTTGTCGTGCGGTCATGCCCCCAAACAGCGAGCGAATCCGCATCACAGCGGATCCGTTCTGCGGCCAGAACCTGACCGTAAACTTCGAACGCCGACTTCGGCTGATCGCGATCTGTCATCTGCGCTCCTTGAGCCCAAGCCGCTGATCAAGCCACCGCCACATCGTTGCCCGGTTCTGTACAGATTCGTTCACCAGGTGATGGGTCGCTTCGTCGATTTCACAAAACGCCGGTGAATATCTTCGTTTGAGCACACTAAGATTGTAGCGCCAGTCGACGACCCGATCGGCATGCCCCTGGATCACGCCCGGCGCAAACGTTTTGTTGGCGGGGTATCGCTCAAAGCGGCCAGCCCAACGCACCATTGCCGTTACCCACGATACCGGCAATATGGCCGCCTGCAGCGGATCCACGTCGCGCAGTTTCTGAAACTCTGGTCGATTCGTTGGATTGCTGCGACTTCGTGGGCGGGTTTGCACAAGCAGCTTCGCCACCCGGTATACCCAACGATTGAGCTTCCAGTTCCACGGATAGATCAGTGGCGCAAACAAGGTCACCGATGCGTAGTCCTGCTGGCCAAACTGCTCGATGAGTTCCATCGCGATGGATCCTCCCATGGATTGGCCGAACAGATGCAACGGATTTGGGAGCCGCGCCGGGATCGCGCCCCTCATGACACCTGTTACCTCACGGACCACCCGCACGTAGGTATCGAAGGAGTCGATGGTCACTCTGTCGCCTGACGACAGGCCATGACCCGGAAGATCGCAACCGATCACTGCGACATTGCGCGACAGCAGATACTCGATCAAATAGACGAAGAGCCCGACATGGTCGTAGTAACCATGGATGACAAACGCGGTGGCTATCGGCTTTTCGGGCAGAAAGGCCTGGACCACGATGCTCTGTCCGGCGGACTCGACAGTACCGATGAAATGGTCCGTGTCGAAGCTGAAACCATAGAAACGCCGATACGCCTCAAGCTCGGGCGGGACCAGGCAGGCCGATTCGGCCGACCACGTGCGAAGCTCTGAGCGCAGCTGCGCCGCAGAAAAATCCGTGTCTCCGCGCAAGGTCGGCTACTAGTTGATGATCGGGTCGAGCTTGCCTTTGGCGTAAGCTGAAAACATGTCCTCGAGCGAGATCGGCCTGATCTTTGACGCTTGACCGGCTGTGCCGAACGCTTCGTAACGCTCGATCACGACTTTTTTCATCGCCTTGACGCTATCGCTGAGGTACTTGCGGGGATCGAACTCACTGCGATTCGTGAACAGGTGCTTGCGAATGGCTGCTGTTGCAGCCAGACGAAGATCGGTATCGATGTTGACCTTGCGCACACCATGCCGGATCCCTTCCTGGATTTCCTTGAGTGGCACGCCGTACGTTTCCGGGATCTCACCACCATACTCATTGATGAGCTTGAGCAGGTCCTGCGGGACGGATGACGAGCCATGCATCACCAGGTGTGTATTGGGAATGCGCTTGTGAATCGACTTGATCTGTTCGATCGCCAGGATGTCAACTGTCGGTGGCCGCGAAAACTTGTAGGCGCCATGCGATGTACCGATAGCAATGGCCAGTGCATCCACCTTGGTGGCTTTCACGAAGTCGGCAGCCTGTTCCGGATCCGTCAGCATCATGTCGTGGGTGAGTATGCCTTCCGCACCGACACCGTCTTCTTCACCGGCCTGGCCCGTTTCCAGGGACCCAAGGCAACCGAGCTCACCTTCAACGGACACCCCACACGCATGGGCCATGTCGACTACGCGACGGGTGACTTCGATGTTGTAGCCATAGTCCGCCGGCGTCTTCTGATCCTCGAGCAGCGAGCCGTCCATCATCACCGACGAAAAGCCGAGCTGAATCGAGCGCTGGCATGCCGCCGGTGAAGCGCCATGATCCTGGTGCATCACCACCGGAATGTGCGGGAACTCTTCGACCGCGGCAAGGATGAGGTGGCGCAGGAAGTTTGGGCCTGCGTATTTGCGCGCGCCAGCTGATGCCTGAACGATTACCGGAGAATCCGTTTCGCTCGCCGCTTCCATGATGGAACGCATCTGTTCGAGATTGTTGACGTTGAATGCCGGCACGCCGTAACCGTTTTCGGCTGCGTGGTCGAGCATTTGTCGCATGCTGATCAATGCCATGTTGTTCTGCCTGACTTGGTCAATGGTTGTTCATCACTGTCCGGGGTTCCGGTTTCAGCCCTTGGCCCGCTCTTCGAGCACCGCGACTGCCGGCAGGGTCTTGCCCTCGACGAACTCAAGGAACGCGCCACCCCCGGTGGAAATGTAGGAAATTCCGCTGGTCACACCGTATTTGTCTATTGCCGCCAGGGTATCGCCACCACCGGCAATGGAAAACGCCGGACTGGCAGCAATGGCTTCGGCGAGGACACGGGTGCCTTCACCGAACTGGTCCATTTCAAAAACACCCACGGGGCCATTCCAAAGGATGGTCCTGGCTGTACCCAGCGAATCCGCCCAGGCGCGCGCTGTGCGCGGCCCGATATCGAGGATCCGGTCGTCCGCGGCGATATCCCGAAGTGATTTCACCTCTGCGATCGCCGTTGGGCTGACTTCTTTAGCAACGATCACATCTTCGGGCAACGGTACGTTGACCTTCGCTGCGATTTTTTTTGCGGTTTCGATCAGGTCTGGCTCATAAAGGGACTGTCCGACCGGATAGCCCGCCGCGGCGATGAAGGTATTGGCGATGCCACCGCCCACAATGATGCTGTCGGCGATTGTTGCGAGGGATTCGAGGACTTCGAGCTTGGTCGAGACTTTTGATCCCCCAACCAGAGCGACCATCGGCTTCGCAGGTGCTTTCAATGCCTTGCCGAGAGCGTCCAGCTCGGCTGCAAGCAGCGGTCCGGCACAGGCAATCCTCGCAAACTTGGCGACCCCGTAGGTCGAACACTGGGCACGATGAGCGGTCGCAAATGCATCCATCACGTAGATATCACAGGTATTTGCCATCCGCTTCGCCAGCGCATCGGCGTTCTTGTCTTCGCCAACAAGAAAGCGCACGTTCTCGAGCAGAGCGATTTCGCCGTTACCAACGCTCTTGATGTCATCAAGATCTGCCAACAGGGGCACTTTGCGACCCAAGAGCCCGGCGAGCTTGCTTGCTACCGGAGCCAGGGAAAATTCTGCTTCGAACACGCCTTCTTTCGGCCGCCCCAGATGCGACATCACCACAGTGCGAGCACCGGCTGCCATCGCCTGTTTGAGTGTGGGCAGCGCCGCGACGATTCGGGCGTCGCTCGTGATCTTGCCGTTCTTGACCGGCACATTCAGATCTTCACGGATGAGAAGGACCTTTCCAGCGAGCACTTGGTTCTGCATCAGTTTTGGCATCTTCTCCTTCTCCTGCCTTGTTCCAACTACGCGGATGGTCATCGGGCTCATCCCGGTTTCCACCCGCTGGACAATCAATTCTCGGGTCGCAGATCAGCCCGTCCGCGCGACGACACGACGCGCAGTTTCGACTACCCGCTCTACCGTCATACCACAGACTGCGAGCGCTTCATTACCCGGCGCCGAAAGCCCGAAGCGCTCGATACCGACCACATCCCCGTCCAGCCCGACAAAGCGGTACCAATATCCGGGATGGGCGGCTTCGATCGCAATCCGTGCTCGCAACGCAGGAGGAAGAACCGAATCCCGCCAGCCCTGCTCCTGCGCCAGAAACACTTCCGCACAAGGCATCGAGATTACCCGAGTGGGAATGCCGTCCGCCGTGAGTGTGTTGGCAGCTTGTAAAGCCAGTGCAACTTCGGAGCCGGTGGCAATCAGTAACAGTGCTGGTTTTCCTCCCGACGCATCACGCAGCACGTAACCGCCGCGCGAGATGCCGTCGAGTGTTGCAGCGGTATGTGGCTGCGGATCTGTTTTCTGTCGTGTTAAGACCAGAGCTGAAGGGGTTCGCCTGGAAGCAATGGCACTCTTCCACGCCACTGCGGTTTCCACCGTATCGCACGGCCTCCAGGTATGCAGGTTCGGCGTCGTACGCAAATTACCCAGTTGCTCAATGGGCTGGTGGGTCGGCCCGTCTTCGCCGACGGCAACCGAGTCATGGGTGTAGACGAGGATATTGTTCAGCCCCATGAGCGCAGCCAGCCGCACGGCGTTACGCGCGTACTCCATGAACACCAGGAACGTGCCGCTGAACGGCCGGATCCCACCATGCAGCACGACGCCATTGGTGAGCGCAGTCATGCCGAACTCACGCACGCCGTAGCTGAGGTACCGGTCACCAGCGCCTTGCCAGTGTGTGCCGTTGGATTCGGTCAGGTCAGCCGAACCACCGAAAAGTTCGGGCAGATCGGCGGCCAGCGCGCCAATGCTCTTCTGGGATGAGACTCGGGTTGCAACCGGGTCGGGAGAAGCGATCTCTGCTTCGATCAGCCGGTCGAGCCCGGCACTCCAGCCTGCAGGCAGGTCGCCGCGCATCCGACGGCCAAACTCCGCCGCAAGCGTCGGGTGCGCTGCAGAATACGCGGCAAACCGCTTCTGCCAGGCCTTGCGCGTCGTCCCTCCTTTTGGCCGGCAATCCATGCGCTGATAAATATGGGCCGGAATTTCAAAAGGCGCGTTACCCCAGTTGAAAGACTTACGTGCAGCTTCAATTTGCGCCGCACCAAGCGGCGAGCCATGCGCCGCTGATGTACCTTGTTTGGCGGGCGCTCCGAAGCCGATAACCGTTCGGCACATGACCAGCGTGGGTCGGCCATCCGATTGCATCGCCGACGCAAGCGCGGCGCTGATAGCGTCAGCATCATGTCCGTCGACGGCGCGGATCACCCGCCAGCCATAGGCTTCGAAACGGCGGCCAACGTCCTCGCTGAACCAGGCGGAGATCTCACCATCAATGGAAATGCCGTTCATGTCATAGATGGCAATGAGCTTGTCCAGTCCGAGCGAGGCTGCCAGCGACGCCGCCTCATGGGAGACGCCTTCCATGAGACAGCCATCACCCAACATCACCCAGGTACGGTGATCAACAATGTTGTGGCCGTCACGGTTGAACTCCTTGGCCAGGCGTTTTTCGGCGTACGCGAGACCGACTGCATTGGCAAAACCCTGGCCGAGTGGACCCGTGGTTGTCTCCACACCGGGGCATTCATGAACTTCGGGGTGACCTGGCGTCGCAGAACCTCTTTGACGGAACTGGCGGATCTCGTCCATGGAGAGGGGATAGCCGGTCAGATGCAGCACTGAGTACAACAGCATCGACGCGTGCCCATTGGACAGCACGAAACGATCACGATCCCACCAGCCCGGATCAGCCGGATCATGCTTGAGGAGGTCGACCCACAGGACCTCGGCGATATCCGCCATGCCCATCGGTGCGCCCGGATGTCCGGACTTTGCTTTTTCGACCGCATCCATCGACAGAACCCGGATCGCATTGGCGCATTCCACTCTAGACAAGCTGATATCCCGCTCGGAAAAGGGGCGCCATTGTCCCCGGATACCACAGCAGTCGCAATTTGGGCCCAGGCAATTCGTTTACAATGCCGGCTCCTTTTATCTGCGCCAGTGAATTTGAATGGCGCCCGAAACGGACCGGGTACTCCGATCTGCGCCCGCGTACAAGAATCGCTCGATTGCACACAAGGAAACTCCCGCCAATGGCCGAATACTCCGTTTTTACTTCTGAATCTGTGTCCGAAGGTCACCCGGACAAGATGGCTGACCAGATCTCCGACGCGGTACTGGACGCCATGCTGGCGCAGGACCCGGAATCCAGAGTTGCCTGCGAGACCTTGATCAAAACGGGCATCGTTGTGGTCGCTGGCGAAATCAGGACGGGTGCCAAGGTAAACGTCGATGAACTGGTACGACGTGTGGTGGCGGAAATCGGCTACAACAGCGACGCCATCGGCTTCAACCCCGAATCTTGTACCGTGATCAACGCGCTCGGCCTGCAATCCACCGACATCGCCATGGGAGTCGATGAAGCCACGAACAAGGAACAGGGCGCTGGCGATCAGGGCCTGATGTTCGGCTATGCAACCGATGAGACCGACGTGCTCATGCCGGCACCGATCACCTACGCCCACCGGCTCTGCCGGCAACAGGCAGACAAGCGACGTAGTTCACTCAAGTTCCTGCGCCCGGACGCCAAGTCACAGATCACCTTCCGCTACGGCAGCGACGGCAAGCCGAGCGCGATCGACGCCGTTGTGCTGTCTACCCAGCATGAACCCGATGTCAGCCAGAAGACCCTGCATGAAGCAGTGATGGAAGAGATCATCAAACCGACCCTGCCGGCGAACTGGCTGTCTTCGAAGACAAAGTACTTCATCAATCCGACGGGGCAGTTCGTGATTGGTGGGCCGGTCGGAGACTGTGGTCTTACCGGACGCAAGATCATCGTCGACACCTATGGTGGCATGGCGCGTCACGGCGGTGGCGCATTTTCCGGCAAGGATCCGTCCAAGGTGGATCGCAGCGCCGCATATGCCGGTCGTTATGTCGCCAAGAACATCGTCGCGTCCGGGCTTGCGAGCCGCTGCGAGATCCAGGTGAGCTACGCCATCGGCGTGGCTGAACCTACTTCCATCAGCATCAACACGTTCGGTACCGGCAAGATCAGCGACGAGAAAATCGTTCATCTCGTCCGTGAGCACTTCGATTTGCGGCCACGCGGCCTGATCGCGATGCTTGCTCTCAAACGTCCCATCTATCGCGACACGGCTGCCTATGGACACTTCG
This sequence comes from Gammaproteobacteria bacterium, assembly GCA_016874135.1. GTDB lineage: Bacteria > Pseudomonadota > Gammaproteobacteria > Pseudomonadales > Azotimanducaceae > SYFY01. Next base: position 28,558 of record VGVE01000028.1, read on the forward strand.
GTCGAACGGAACAGCAGTTCACCTGGGAACGTACTGACAAGGCCGCTGCGCTGGCTGCTGCCGTGAAGGCATAGTCGCGCAGCCGCGTTGCCTCGCAGCTGTCTGGCCGCACAGCTGCTTTTCGCAGCGCTGGCCGCAGTTGTAACGGGGCGCTCGTGAAGGAGGATCCGGCATGACACGGCTGAGTTTCGAGTTCTTTCCACCGCGGGAAGGAGACGGTGTCAGCCGCCTCATGGCCACCGTCGTGCCAAAACTCCTGGTCAGTTCACCGGAGTTCTATTCGGTGACCTACGGTGCAGGCGGTTCAACTCGCGAAGGCACCTTCGAAACCGTCGCAGCGTTACGCGCCGCCGGGATGCATGCCGCGCCGCATCTTTCGATCGGTGCGGACTCTGAAAGCACCATCGTTGAACTACTTGAGCGCTATCGGAAGATCGGTGTGCAGCGCATCGTCGCATTGCGCGGCGATGTACCCTCCGGATTGGGTCGTTCCCTTCGCAGTGCCAATGCGGAAGCGTTGGTGCGTATCATCCGCAAACACTTCGATAGTCAGTTTCACATCGAGGTTGCCGCATATCCGGAAGTGCACCCGGATGCGACCGGCCCTGAATCCGACCTCGATTTTTTTGCGGCCAAGGTGGATGCCGGCGCGGACAGTGCGATCACCCAGTATTTCTATTCACCATACGCCTACTACGACTTTCGCGATCGTTGCGAACAACGCGGGCTCAAGCTACCCGTCTACGTCGGTGTGATGCCCATAACGAGCGTCGAGAGCATCGTCCGTTTTTCTGCAAAAGCCGGTGCCGATGTTCCGCGATGGATGCTCAAGAAGCTCGAGAGTATCGCCGACGACGAAACTGCTGTGCGCGAATTTGGATGTGAGGTCTGTATCCGGCTGTGTGAAGACCTGATGGCCGCCGGCGTTCCAGGCTTTCACTTCTACACACTCAATCGCTGGGGTGCGACCCGGCGAATCGTTGACGCCCTGCGTTTCGACTGAGACCCGTGGGGACTAGCCGGGTCCTGGTCGACTTCTCTCCCACCTGCGGAGCCGGTGACGAGATCGATCTGCCGGAAGAGGTTACTCGCCATCTGGTTACCGTTCTGCGATTGCGAGAGAACGGACTCGTCAGGCTCTGCAATGGCAAGGGTACCGAGTGGGAGGCTACTTTGTTGGCCGCCTCCAAGAAACGTTACCGCGCACGGCTCACGACGGCGTTACCCGCGGTCTCCCCTCCGTTTCCGTTGGCAATCGGCGTCGCTCTAATCAAAGGTGATGGATTCGACCGCGCTATTCAGAAAAGTGTTGAACTTGGCGTGGCCGCAATCCACTTGTTGCAGACGGATCACACGACAGTCCGTCGCGAGTCCACCCATGATGTAAAACGCATGCACCATCTGCAGCGGATCATCGCTTCAGCATGTGAACAAAGCGGTACGCGTTACCTGCCGGAGCTGTATGCACCAGTTTCGCTGGCACAGTGTCTTGCGAACCAAGCCGGCTTGGGGGAGACCGGCGCACATGTGCTGGCCTTCGACCCATCCGGCGAACCGCTGCCGCTGACACTACCGCGACGGCGAACCCTCTTGCTCACCGGCCCTGAAGGTGGCTGGTCGAACCATGAGCTCGAACAGATGAGCACCGCTGGCATTCCGGTTTGTCGCCTGGGTTCACAGATCCTGAGAGCTGAAACAGCGCCGCTGGCCGCGCTGGCTGCGGTTCGACATGGTTGGGGATGGCAAGACTGAAGAGCGGGCTGAGGCACTCGGACTCAGAACGCCCGACTGATCTCTTCTTCGATAAAGCGCAGGTCGGGAACAAACGTCGTATCGGCTCCCAGCTGAATCGCTGCCAGTGCACCAGCGCGTGAATCTGTTTCGGGTGCATCACGAAGCTCCGACTCACTGATGCGAAGAATGCGCGGCAACCCCGCACATGCAAACGCACAGAACGGGGCGCCTTCCTTAAACCCGTCTTCGGCGGTGATGACTTCACAGCCTTCTTTGACGAGCAGATTTTCGGCGCTGCGGCGGATGGTCTTGCTGTCATCGATGACTAGCACTCGAACGCCTTTGAGTTCTTCTTCCATTGAATCATTTCCGTTGTATCGCCCGTCGACAACGAGGCGGTCTCGGGTCGCTGTCTTGTACCTGCCGCTTTGTTGCAGCAGCCTGCCCGGCTCACCAGCCGACGTCCCTGTGGTGGTGAAGCGTTTCTCGCTCCGGTTGCCGCACAGCACACATGCGGCTATGTTGGCCATCCGCTCTGATTTCCGAACAGAACATGGCTCATTTTGCGTTTCTGATGGATCCGCTCGATTCACTTGCGCTGAAAAAGGACTCGACGCTGGCGATGATCCGGGCTGCTCAGCTGCGCGGACACGCCGTGAGCTACTTCACACTCGCCGACATGTCCTACATGGGCGGCCGAACCGTTGCGTCAGCCCGCAAACTGCATTTGCGCGACGATTTCGCGGCTTCGCTCGACTACACCATAGCCGGTCGTGACTGGTACACCCTCGGTGATCCGGCTCGTACTGACCTCGCCACTTTCGACGTGGTCATGATGCGCAAGGATCCGCCCTTCGACATGGAGTACGTCTACGCGACCTACTTCCTTGAGCGCGCCGCGGAGCTCGGCGCCATGGTGGTTAACAATCCCAGGAGTCTGCGGGACTGCAACGAGAAGTTTTTTGCGACCGCCTTTCCCGAGTGCGGTCCGCCGTTGATCGTTTCCAGATCCATGGACGTGATCCGCGATTTCCATGCCGAGCACAGTGATGTGGTATTGAAGAAACTTGATGGCATGGGTGGCATGAACATCTTCCGGGTTCGGGCCGATGACCCGAATCTCAATGTCATCCTGGAAACTCTCACTCGCCACGAAACGGAACTGGTGATGGCGCAGCGCTATCTGCCGGCCATCCGCGACGGCGACAAGCGAATCCTGATGATCGATGGTCAGCCAGTCCCGTATTGCCTCGCCAGGATTCCGAAAAGTGGTGAATCCCGTGGCAACCTTGCAGCGGGTGGCACAGGTGAAGGCCGTCCGTTAACGGCAAGGGACCGCGAGATCGCAGAAACTGTCGGCCCTGAGCTGGTCCGCCGCGGATTGACCTTTGTCGGCCTCGACGTCATCGGCGATCATCTCACCGAAGTGAACGTCACCTGCCCGACATGCATTCGTGAACTGGATGCGCAATTCGGACTGGATATTGCCGGTACACTGATCGAGACACTGGTGCGCAAGCTCGGAAACTGATCCACCGTGGATACCTCGTCGAACCCGCCGGACATCCTCCCGAGGGATCGCCTCGGCTTTACGCTGTTCATTGCCATCAGCATTCATGCTGCACTGATTCTTGGTGTCGGCGTGTCTTCAGACCTGAATCTAGAGCGCACGCCCAGCATCGAAGTCACCCTTTCCGTTGCAAACGATGCGGCTGCGCCAGAAGACGCCGACTTCATCGCCGCGACACATCAGCAGGGCAGTGGCGCGCTGGTTTCCGACGCAGAGCCGACGACGCGCGAACGTACCACGTTCCATGACGCCACCATCACACCGGTTGAGCAGATGGAAACTCCTCCGCTGTCCGCGACGGAGGCCGCATCGGTATCGGCGGTGACCGCGGACTCGGAATCCGATTCATCGCAGTCCAGTACCGATCAGCTCCTTGTACAAGATCATGCACCAAACCTCCAGAATCAGAATTACGAAACGTTGCTCAAGGACATCGCCAGTCTCGAGGCAAGGCTGTACGAGGAAGACCAGGAAAACGCACGGGGAGCACGAACACATCGACTCACCCAGGCGTCCACCAAGAGTGCTGCTGAAGCGGCATACCTCAATACCTGGCGCGAAAAGGTGGAGCGGATCGGCAACGCGAATTTCCCGGAAGCGGGGATCTTCGGCGACCTGCGACTGCTGGTGGTGCTGCGCGAAGACGGAACGCTCGCCGACGTCCGCGTAATCTCATCGTCAGGGCATTCTGAACTCGACGCGGCCGCAGAACGGATTGTGCGGCTCGCTGCACCATTCCAGCCATTTCCGGTGGAAATGCGCAAACGCTACGACCAGCTCGAGATCCTTCGAACCTGGAAGTTCTCACGCAAAGGCAACGCGCTGCGGTAACGATGGAAGCCTTCTCCCATCACTTCCTTCTGGCTACACCTGCCCTGGCAGGCACCTGGTTTGGCGAGTCGATCATCTACCTCTGCAGACACGACGCAGAAGGGGCGATGGGGCTGGTGATCAACCGGGAAGCACGCATGAACGCTCGCGGTTTGGCCCGAAGCATGGGCATGTCGCCACCACCTGACGCGCTTGCAATCACCATTCTCGAAGGTGGTCCCGTGGCACCCGGAAAGGGTTTCATTCTGCACAGCGATGATCGCCTGTACGAAACCACTGAACGACCCGCACCTGGCATTGCGCTATCGACCTCCCGTGACGCTCTGGCAGCTGCATTCAGTCTGGATGGCCCCCGCCATTCCGGGATCTACCTCGGCTATGCAGGGTGGGGAGCAGGTCAGCTCGATGCAGAACTGGAAGCCGGCGCATGGCTCACCGCTCCCGCGAATCGTTCCCTGTTGTTCGAATGCTCGCTGGAGCAGCGTTTGACCCAGACCGCACAGTCCATTGGTGTCGACCTTCGACTCGTCGCAACACGCGTCGGACATGCCTGACCCCACGGCTGGTGTCGTTCGGGTTCTTGCTTTCGACTTTGGCCTCAGTGCCATTGGCGTGGCGGTCGGCCAGTCCGTTACACAGTCAGCAGAACCGCTGCAACCCTTGAAGGCGCGTAATGGCAAACCGGACTGGACGGCAATCGATCAGATCATCTCAAGCTGGAACGTGAATCGGCTGGTCGTCGGACTTCCGCTCAACATGGACGACACTGAAAGCGACATGTCGACCCGTGCCAGACAATTCGCCGCTGCACTCGAAGCGCGTTCGGCGCTGCCAGTGATTCTTGTCGATGAACGGCTCTCAAGCCGGGAAGCGATGGAGCGTACTGCAGGGGACCGAACGCGCAGCCACGGCATCGCTGCCGTCCTGATCGCGGAATCCTATCTGCGGTACGTCATCTGACTCGGTTTCGGATCACCTTCGAGCCGAAGCCCTTCAACGCGCTCCAGAGGATTGGGGCTGGCATCCGCGCCGAGTTTGATCATGAGACGCAGATCACTCGGGGAGTCCGCGTGCTGCAACGCTGCATCATAGGAAATCTCGCCCTCGGCATAGAGCTTGTAGAGCGCGTGATCAAATGTCTGCATTCCCTGCTCACACGACTTCGCCATGAGGGACTTGAGCAGATGGACCCCACCTTTGCGAATGTGATCGGACGCCAGCGGGGTATTGATCAGGACTTCGATGGCTGCACGTCGACCCTGTCCGTCAACGGTCGGGACCAGTTGCTGTGCCACCCTGGCGCGAAGATTGAGCGACAGGTTCATCCACACCTGGGTATATCGGTCACTCGGGAAAAAGTGAATGATGCGCACAAGCGCCTGGTTGGCGTTGTTCGAGTGCAAGGTGCAGAGGCAGAGGCGTCCGGTCTCCGCAAACGTCACCGCAGACTCCATCGTTTCCCGCGACCGCACTTCGCCAATCATGATTACATCCGGCGCCTGCCGAAGAACGTTCTTGAGGGCCACTTCGAATGAGTCTGTGTCCACTCCCACTTCATGCTGGGTGATTACACAGCCTCTGTGCTGGTGGACGAATTCGATCGGGTCTTCGATGCTCACGATGTGTCCCGTCGAATTCTCGTTGCGATGACCGATCATGGCAGCAAGAGACGTGGACTTACCGGTACCGGTTGCACCTACAAAGACGATCAGACCACGCTTGGTCATCGCCAGGTCCTTGATCACGGCTGGCAGACCAAGGTCATCTACTTTGGGAATGTTGACTTCGATGCGTCGCAACACCATACCGACGAGGTTGCGCTGGTAGGACGCGCTGACCCGGAATCGTCCAACGCCGATCGTATTGATGGCGAAGTTGCACTCGTGGGTCGCCTGAAACT
>VGVE01000029.1 GCA_016874135.1 Gammaproteobacteria bacterium
GCCAAGAAAGTCTGCGAGCGCGCGCAGCGTCTTGTCGTCAATGCCGGTTGCATTCGGCTGCATCAGGCCGGTGGTGAGCGATGCATAGATCGCATCGGCACCGATCAGCTGGAACTTCACCTGGTGCGGCGCTTTCGGCACGCTGCCGTCATGACAACTCCCGCAGCGGGCGTTGTAGAGCGACTGCATGTCATTGCCACGCCCGGGTGGCGCAACCAGGAACAATCCAAAAAGTAAAACGAGGAGCAGCTGCGTCATACGTGTGAACACCCCTCCGAGATGATATGGGTTCAGGCTACTGGTTCCGGGGAACCGGCGCCTGTAATAAACGCTGTCAATGAAACCGGGTCAGGTAACCGACTGGCCGCTCGATGCCAGGCGGTCAACTTCGGCTCGCGCCGCGGTCTTGTCCTTGAAATACAACGCGTTCAGCGCCGTAAAGTGGCTCACTTCCTTGGGCACGTTCCGGTCGGCAAAGATCGCGCCCACCGGGCACGCCGATTCACACGCAGCACAATCGATACAGTCTGTTGGATGTACGAAGCACATGCGGTCGTCATCTTCCTGGTAAATGCAGTCAACCGGGCACACTTCAACGCAGGAAGCGTCTTTGACATCGATGCAGGCATTGGTGATGACAAAGGTCATCGTTTCCTCACGCGGTGGAACAATGATCAAAACGTAAACCAAAGCCCGCCGTCTTGCCAACTCGCACGGGCAAATTCAGCGCGGCGGATCTACGCTCCTCGCAACCCACGGTTTCGTAAACGCCACTCCCCATACACTACTTCCTTTAGGCTACTTCCTTCCGCCTACTTGGCAGCCCGGCGCTCTGCGGGTTAGCTTACGGCCAGATACTCTTTGTCAATCCGAGGAGCACCCATGGACGTTTTGCGAGACTACGCGAACGAACTTGATGCCGAAGTCCATTCCACCGATCCGGGCGGCACGATCACTTTTCCGCTGATGCCGGTCGGCCAGACGGTCGACATGGGTCACGACACCCGCGGCAAGCCGCTTTTCGATCCGCGGATCTTCAGCTCACGGGAGTTCTTCCGGAACCCTTATCCGTATTACCGCATCCTCCGGGATCACTACCCGGTGTATCACGACAAGCTGCATAACACCTACTACATCACCCGCTATGAGGACGTCTGGCGCTGCTATTTTGACGACGAGGGCTTCAATACGATCCCCAAAGGCAGCTCGTCAGGGGTTCTCGGCAACACCCAGCTGGAACTCTCCGGCATCGAACACCGCCGGCGACGCAATCTCTACGGCCAGCACCTTGTCGGTCGCAGTCTCGACCTGCGGGTGCCATCGATCCAGCGGCTCGCACGCGACATGATCCGCGACTGGGACAACCAGACCGATACCCCCTGGGTGATCGACGAGGGCAAGAAGCGCATCGTTGAACTCGGCATGGCTTTCGCCAATGAATTCCCGGTGCGGGTCGTCTGCGAAGTGCTCGGTTTTCCGAGCGAAGCTCAAAAGCAGTTCTACTACTGGTACAACTCCATGATGTCGGGGCTCGGTGGCTCACTGACCCACAAACAGGGCCTCGAAGCGCGACAGTCCCTGGAAGACTATGTGCAGGACCTCGTTGAAGAACGTCGCCGCAAGCCGTCTTTCCTCAAGGATGAAGACGGCAAGATCATCGGCAAGGACATCATCACCAAGCTCTGCGAAACGAAAGTCGACGGTGACTATCTATCGACGGAAGAGATCACCTCGAACATCGCACTGGTGGTCGCTGCGGGTGGTGAGACCACACGCGGCGCGATCATCAATATGTGGTATCTGCTCTTGCAGCATCCGGATCAGTTCGCTGCGCTCTGTGCCAACCCCGATGAAACATGGGATCGTGCCTTTCACGAAACGCTGCGCAACTCATCTCCCATCGGCGGCCAACCGCGCCACAATACGTTCGATGTGAACATGCACGGCATGCACGTCCCGGCCGGTTCCCTGATGCAGATGGTCGACTTCTCCGCCAACCACGATGACCGGGTGTTCAAGGATCCGGAGAAGTTCGACATCTTCCGTGACGACCTCTATTCCGGAAAGTTGCTGCGGTCCGGTTTCATGAAAGAAGGTCGCTGCTCGCACATGGCATTTGGTGTCGGTCCACACCTTTGTCCCGGCGCGTGGATCTCCCACCAGGAAGCCGTTGAAGGCTCGCGGATCCTGCAAAGAACGTTGAAGAACATCCGTCTGTGTACCGAGCGCATGCCCAAGGATATTGACGGCGTTTCTCTTGCACCCATCGGCATCGTGCGGGTGCCTCAACTCTGGCTGGAGTACGACCGCGAATGAATGCTCCGGTGACAACAGGAGATGCTCCGGCAACCGATGACGTAGTGATCGGTGATAACGGTGTTGCCATTCCGCGCTTCAACCATGGTGGTACCGGCTGGCGCTCCTACGAGGTTCACCAACGCGAACGTGTCGGTGAATCCACGGAGAAGATCAACGGCGCACAGCTGGCATCCGCCGAATACGCCGCTGATCCGTATCCGCTGCTGGCCATCCTGCGCGAGAACTATCCGTGTTATCGCGACTGGATCAACAACTGTTACTGGATCACGCGTTACGACGATGTCACTTCGATTTTCACCGACGAGGCCAACTTCGAAAACCGCAGCAAACTCTGGTACTACGGCATCGAAGGTTTTGGCCGCGATCTTCGTGAAGAGCTGCCGGTGCTGTGGGCCTGGTCGAAGGCCATGGATGCGTTCGCGGAGACCGATACACAACGTCTGATCGAGGGTTTTCGCAAGGGTGTAACCGATCTTGCCCGGGACTTTGCGGCACAGCTGCCGATCCTGCTGCTCGGCAGGATGTTCGAAGTCCCCGATACCGAGCTCGCCCCTTTCGCGATCCGTTACCGTCGCGCACAGCGTGGTGTGTTGTGGCATCCCACCGCGCAGGAAACGGGTAAAGGCGCGCTGCTGGAACTGCTGCAGTACTTCGAACCGAAACTGCGACAGGTCGGGAACAGCGATACCAGCGTGCTGGCAGCCATCGCCGGCCTCGGTGGCACAGCTGCCGATGTGGTCACCACGTTGCTCGAAGCGGATCACGAAACCCTGCATGGCGCTCTTGGCAACCTGTGGATGAACCTCCTGTCGCAGCCGGGGGCGCTACATGTCGTCAAGTCGGATCGTCTGGCGATGAAGATCGCCTATCTCGAAGCCATGCGGCATTCACCACCGGTGATTACGTCGGAACGATTTGCCCGCCACGAGGTGGAAAGATTCGGCAAGCTGATTCCGGAAGGCGGGCTGCTCCGAGTATCGGCACTTGCCGCCAATCGCGACCCGCGAATTTTCAACGATTCGGACCAGTTTATCGCCGATCGACGCGACATCTGCCACCGCGAAGCGCGCGGACACTATCGCGCTGACGGTTTGCCGCAGGGAATCGCCTTTGGCATGGGCAGGCCCACCCGGCATCCCGCTGTACCGGAAGACAGGCCACGTTCACTGTATGCGCTCACCCGGGATACTGCCGTCACCGCCAGCTGGACTCTGGCGCAGAAGTTGCCTGGGATCGCACTCGAGCCAGGCTTTGTACCCACCATGCGCTGCCTGCGGATCGGTGAAGTATTTACGTGCTGGCAGCTACCTGTCGCGTACTAGCCAATAAGGAGCCTGTAGAGGCTCCGCGTCAGCAACAAGAATCAGAACAGTCAGAGAGGGGGAATCAACATGGCTGAAGCTGCTGCAAAACCCGGTCTGCCAAACGAGATCGATCCACGCGAGTTCGACGGACCCAATTTCCAGAAAAACCCGTTTGATCTCTACAAACGTCTACGCGATCACCATCCGATTTTTCATGACCGCTTCCACAACCGTTGGGCAGTGAGCCGGTACTGGGATGTGGATGCCTGCTTCCAGGACAACCAGAGCTTTGACCGGGCCATGTACAAACCCGATGGTCCCTACAAGTTCGGCACCAACCACGTCTTTGGGCCTAACATCCTTGAATACGGCAACAGCGACGAACACCGCCGTTTGCGCAACATCGTCGCCGGCCAGTTTGTTGGCCAGAAGCTCGATGATTTCATTCCGATGATCCACCAGATCAGCGACGAGGTGATAGACCGCTTCAAAGACAAGAAGAGCTTCGAGCTGATCAGGGAATTCTCCAGCCAGGTACCGATCCGGGTGATCTCCAACATGCTGGGCCTGCCGCGCAAGGACGAGGACATGTTTGTGGAGTGGTACCAGGCGCTCATTGCCGGACTCGGCTTTGGTGGCGAACACCTGATGCGAGGCATCCGGGCACGCAACCAGATGTGGGAATACCTAGACCCGCTCATTGCCGAGCGAACCGGCAAGGATGGCGAAGACCTGCTGTCGCGAATCTGCAACGCGGAACTGGCGGGCAGCCGAATGACGCCGGAAGAAATAAAGGGCTTCGTCGCGCTGTTGCTTGCCGCAGGGGGCGATACGACCGACAAGGCCATCGCCAACATGTGGTATCACATGACCTATACGCGTCCGGATCAGCTGGATGCCGTCGCCAAGGATCCGGACCTTTGGCAAAACGTGTTCACCGAGATGATGCGTTACGACGCGGTGGTTCACATGCAGTTCCGTTACACCACGCGCGAAGTCGAGATGCACGGCCGTGTCATCCCCGAGCGTGCCGGTGTGATCCTCTATCTCGGCGCCGGCAATCGCGACGAAAGGGTGTTCAAGAATCCGGATACCTTCGATGTATTCCGCGAAGATCTGCACATGGGTCGGGAAAACCGCTCCGGCCGTTACAAGGACTCCAAACCAGGGCATCTCGGGTTTGGCATTGGCCAGCATTTCTGCATGGGTTATGCGATGGCACGCCAGGAATCGCAGATCGCCTGTACGCATCTGCTCGAAGCGCTGGGTCGCCCGCAGCCACGCGACGCAGTACATCCGGGCATCACGTCACCGTCCATTGATTCAGGTGGTTTTCGCGCCCCTCAGGAACTCTGGTTAACCCGCTAGTGATAGGAGGTTGAATGAAAGTCCGTATCGACCTCAATATCTGTCTGCGGGCAGGTGAGTGTTATTACAACCACCCCGAGCTCTTTCGCTTCAGCCAGAGTGGTGATCCGGAAATCCTGGCGCGTGAGCTGAACACCCCGGAGCTCATCAAGCATGCCAAAGAAGCGGCGGCGATCTGCCCCGCCTCGGCCATCATCGTGGAGGACTGAACCATGACAACAAAGACGTCGCTCAAAGGCAAAAACGCCATCGTTACAGGCGCTGCTGTTGGATTGGGTAATGCCTATGCAGCGGCCCTCGCTGGCGAAGGCGTGAACATCGCTGTCATCGACATCCGTGAAGATGTTGCGAAAGTCCCTTCTCAGCTCGCCCGGCACGGCGTGAAGGTCCTCGCTTTCCATGGCGACGTTGCCAACCCCGCGGATGTGCGCAGGGTCGTCGATACCACTCAGTCGGTCTTTGGCAGCATCGATATACTCATCAACAACGCGGGTATCTGGGGTGCAAGTGGCGCCGAGGATGATCTCGACAAATCACTCGCGGATTACGAGAAGATCGTTGGCACCAACATGAAAGGCGAATATCTCTTCGGCCGCGCTGTCATCCCCATCATGATTGCGCAGGGCAAGGGCGGTGAGATCGTCAACGTGGCTACAGACCACCATGTGACGTGTGGCACGCCCCACAACGTTTGCCCGAACCTGGCGACCTGTCCGTGGAATAAACCGAATCCGGGTTTCCAGGGCCCGCCGAGGCCAACCGGTGGTGGCGAAATGATGGATCTCTACGACGCCGGCAAGTGGGGCCTCAACGGATTCCTGTTCGCATGGGCCAAGGCGCTGCGGCCACACAACATCCGTGTCAACGGCTTCTGCATGGGCGCTACCGATTCATACATGCTGCGGTCCTTCCACAACTTCAACCCCTCCAAAGAGGAAGAAGCGAGCTGGATGCGGGCCGAAGACAATGCACAGGCACTGATTGATCTGCTGAAGGAAGGGCCGCAGGGCCGAACGGCGGAGAACATGAACTTCTGCGTGGGTCGACCGGTAAAACTCGAACCACCACGGAGCTTGAAGTACATCCTGCCCGAATCCGTGGCTACCACAGGCGCCTGAGGGGAACATCATGGGAACGCTTGAAAACAAAGTCGCGATCGTCAGCGGCGCCGCGCAGGGGCTCGGCAAGTCATTCGCGGAACGTCTCGCGAAAGAAGGCGCGAGGGTCGTCGCGTTTGACACTCAGGCCGCGATCAACAGCGCCTTCAACGGCAACAAAAACATCAAACCCTTAATCGCCGATGTTTCCAAACGCCTGGACGTGGAAAAAGTCATTGCAACCGCTGCTTCGCTTGGCGGCATTCATGTTGTCGTGAACAACGCCGGCAAGTGGAAGAAAACGCCAGTAACGAGTTCCTGGGAACAGGCGGTTGCAGACTGGGACGAGATCATGGATACCAACTTCAAAGGCGTGATGCTGCTCTCCCGCGCCGCAGTTCCCCACATAATCAAGTCCGGCGGTGGTGACATTATCAATATCTCCACCTACTACGTGCTTCCTGCCCGCAGCGACGGCACCAATCCACCCGACACCGATCTCTACGCCGCTTCGAAGTGGGCGCTGAACGGCTTTACTGATGCGTGGGCAAAATCACTCGCCAAGCACAACATCCGCGTCAACGGCATGTGCATGGGCGCGACGGATTCACCAATGCTGCGTGGGCTCTTTCCGGATAAACAGCTGCCGCCCGACATGGCGGCCACTGTCATGTCGCCCGATGCCATCGCCGGCCAGATGATCGACCTGATGCGCGATGGCCGCACCGGCGAGAACATCGGCGCTTGGGTCGGTCATCCCATTGGCTTGCCACCACGCAAAGCCGCACATTTGCGGATGACGGATTGAACAGACCGTTCAAGTCACGAAAAACCTCAAGAACTCGAGAGAAAACGTATGGGTATGCACGAACAATTCCGTCTCGACGGACAGGTGGCCGTTGTAACGGGCAGTGGTCGCGGGATTGGCCGCGGCATTGCGCATGGATTGGCAGATTGTGGTGCCGATGTCGTCGTCATCGCCCGTCGTCAGGCGGACGTGGATGAAGTCGCTGCCGAAATCCGCGCCAAAGGTCGCCGCAGCATGGGACTTTCCGCCGACGTCCTGGACTGGACCTCAATTCCTGCTGCCCTCGATCGCGTCGTGGCTGAATTAGGCCGTCTCGATATCATGGTCAACAACGCCGGCGGCAACCTTGATCGAAAAGTGTATGCCCTGCCAGACATCTCCATGGAGAAGTTCGACGAACAACTACATCTCAACATGAAAACCAAGTGGTGGGGTTCACAACAAGCAGCCAAACGCATGAAGAGTGGTGGCCGGATCATCAACATCATCTCCATTGCCGCGCACAAACCGTCACCGGGATTCGGTGTCTACTCCGCCGCCAACATGGGCATGATCTCCATGACACGCACACTGGCGGTGGAGCTCGCGCCGAAGCGGATCACCGTCAACTGCATCGCACCCGGCATCATCGTCACCGACATGCTGAAAGAAACCATGCACATCTCCGATGAACAGGCACATGCCGCCTTCGACAAGGTCATCCCTCTCGGTCGTACGGGCACTCCGGAAGACTGCGCCGCCGCCGCAGTGTTTTTTGCGTCACCGGCAGCTCAGTGGATCACCGGGCAGTTCATCGATGTGGCGGGCGGACAGCCGACCTGATAGCACTTATAAGACCGGACCGTTCTGCGCGTCAGATCGATCCCGTTTGGCGCACGAGAGTACGCTGTTTTATCGCGCTGAGGGCGCTCATGGAATACGGACTGTTCGATGCTCGACAGCGCTGGCCGAACGTCTGTCACGTCGCTTTGGAACTGGGCCTGAAACCGGCTGTTTCAGCGAATAGCGGCAAAGCTGTCACCGGTTCACACAGCCGGCAGCGTGTAGTGGCTGAAGCCGGTCTCCACCACGACTACCCTGCTTCGGCACTATGCCTGCCAACATCAGCCTGACTGGCAATCTTTCGGACCTCCTGCTGCGCGGAGCGAGCCTCTCGGTGATTATCTGCGTGTTCGGCTTGGGACTCGCCTTTCTCGCCCGGTGCTCATCTCACGCATCGCCGGGGCCGAGGCCTATGGCGACTACATGTATTGTTTTGCCTTGTTGGCCATCCTGCTGGTTTTCACCCGGTCTGGTACGGACGAAACCCTGGTTCGCTTTTTGCCTGATTTGATCGGGCACGCGGGCCGTGAACGCCGTCTGGAGGATTGGTCACTAAACCGTACGATCTACCATGCGGGCTGCTGATGCTGCTACTACTCGGCGTCGCAGCGATGATGCAGTTTGTCCTCGGACGACCCGGCGCATCACTCCTGGTAGCACTGAGTTTTTTCATTCCGGTTCTGACCCTGCTGTGGATCTACCTGGCGCGGCTGCGGGCGCATCAGCGCAACCTGGCAGCATTCCTGCCGAACGAAATCGTGCGGCCGGTCATCATCATCGGCCTGCTCGTGGTGCTGGCCCCCTCGGGCATCGAGCCCCTCGTGACCACGCTTCTGGTGCTGTCTTTCTTCGCAACCTTGGTCGCCGTCGGCCTGATGGCGGGATATGCGTGGTTCTGCGGCGAAGAGGGGGTACCAGTACGGACTGACGATCAGCATCAGTGGACACGGACCGCCAACCACTTTTTTCTCATCGCCATCTGTCTCATGGGCACACAAACCATAGATATCATGGTGGTAGGTTCAATCCTCGACTCGGTTGCTACAGCCCACTACGCCGCGGCTCAGCGTATTGCCGCACTCGCCGGTTTTGGCGTCATTGCCGTCAACCTGATCATCGCTCCGTTGTTGCCCCCTCTCCTGCAGGGCAACGGCGGTGAAAAAGAAGCCGAACGGCTGCTCCGGTATGGCGCGCGCCTTGCCACTGTGTTCGTGTGCGCGACCGGTGGCCTGATGTGGCTGCTCAGCGATCTGATTCTTGGCCTCTTCGGGGACGAATTCGAACAGGCTTCGGGCGTGCTCGGCATACTGTTGCTGGCGCAGCTGATCATGGCCGTCAGCGATTCCCTCATTACCCTCATGATGATGTCAGGGCGCGAACGGGCTGCGCTCGTGATTATTGGCGGCTGCGGCCTCCTCAACGTGCTGCTCTGTACGGTGCTTACGCTCGCCGCCGGAACAACCGGAACTGCCTTTGCAGTATTGCTCTCGACTGTGCTGCAGCAGGCAGGCCTCTGGCTGCTCGCGCGACGAGAGCTGGGAATTCGCGCGGGCGTGATCTAGCCCGGTTGATGCAACTGCTGGCCGAATCCTCCCGTGCCGCCGGATCAACGCTCTGTTAGCCTCCCGTTATTGGAATCCGCCGGGGGAAGGAATGCCGAGTGTCATGACGGTTACGGGACCAGTCGATGTCAATCAGCTTGGATTCACGCTGATGCACGAACACGTTCTCATCAGCGCAAGCGGGCTGATGAAGAGTTACCCGGCACTGCTCGGACCTGATCCGGAAACACGGGCCATCAATGCGCTGAAGGAATCGAAAGCGCACGGCATCCAGACCATGGTTGACGCCACCACATTCGATCTCGGGCGGGAGCCTGAGCTCCTGGCAAGAGTATCTGCCAAAAGCGGCGTAAACCTCGTGAATGTCACCGGCTGGTGGCTCGACGTGCCCAGGTTCATGTGGGGCGTCGGTGTAAATCAGATGGCGCGCGAGTTTGTTCGCGATATCGAAGAGGGTTTTCGCGGAACCGGCGTGCGAGCTGGAATTCTCAAGTGCGCTGCCGACTTCGAGGGTGTCACCGCACCACTCGAAACCATGGCCCGTGCTGTTGCGCGCGCGCACGTCAAGACCGGGCTTCGCATCATGGTGCACTCGTACCCCACGGGGCAGCTAGCCCGCCGCCAGATCCAGATCTTTCGTGAAGAAGGGGTTGATCTCACCCGCGTGAAGATCGATCACTCCAACGACACCACTGATCTCGAGTACCTGCAGTGGATTCTCGATCAGGGATGTTATCTCGGCCTCGACCGCTATCCTGGAAGGCTCGTCAGTCCGAAGCAGCGAACGAACACGTTGTACGCATTGATGAAACTCGGCTATGGCGATCGACTCTGTCCTTCCCACGACTGTATCTGCCTGCACATCCACAACGAACAAGCGGATGGCACGCTGCCGGAAAAGCACGACTTTCAGCGGAGCAATCCCGATGGCTGGCTGTACATGCACCGCCAGGTGATTCCGCAACTCCAGTCGATGGGTGCAAGTGACGTGCAGATTCAAAATCTCTTCGTCGACAACCCGCGTCGATTCTTCGGCGGCTAAGCGTAAACCGTCACATTGCAGTTCGGATATCCCGTATCGCTCTCCTTCCGCCTCCGACGTTTAATCGTCTCATCAACCGAAGCTCACGAAGGAGAGCGAACATGTGGCTTGAAGACCCCGTCAAAACGATCAGCACCGGCATCGTTGCAGTCACAGTCGCTTTCATCATCATCGCGACGGTGATTTCCGCAGTGAATCAGGCGCTCTGAACCGACAGACACGCTCCGGTCACAAAGGCGGGCTACGTTCTGCCTTTGTGGCTGCCACATGAGGTTTTTGTCAGCAAAGAGGAATCACGCGCCAGCGGCGGGTAGCTTCAGCAACATCTTGCCGCGATTCACGCCACGATAGAGCTTCTCGAACACCGCACCAAAATCGCCTACATCCCCTGCTTCGACATGTTGGGGAATCTTGATCCTGCCACTCTTGATCCAGCTTGCCATGCGCTTGCGTGCTTCGGCATAGCGGTGTGCATAGTCAAAGACGACAAATCCCTGCAATCGCGCCCGCATCGTACCTAGCCAGATGTAATTGGCCGGCCCTTTCATCTCTTCGGCCGCATACTGAGAAGTCGACCCACACATCAAAACGATGCCATTCATGCCGATGAGCTTGAGACTCTGATCCATGATCTCGCCACCAACGTTGTCGAAGATGATGTCGATCCGGTCCGGCGCGGCTTCCTTGAGATGCGCAAACCAGTCCGGTCGCCGGTAGTCGATCGCGACGTCATACTCCAGTTGATTGATCAGCCACGCGCACTTCTCAGGGCCTCCTGCGATGCCGATAACCCGGGCACCGGCCAGTTTGGCAAACTGCCCGGCCATCGAACCGACGGCTCCGGCCGCACCATTGATCAGGACGGTTTGACCAGGCTGGGGTCTGCAGGCATCGAACACAGCGAAATAGGCCGTAAGCCCGGAAACACCGAAGCCACCCAGCCAGGCGCCAAGAGGCGCCTGATTGATATCGCAGCGTTCAAGTCCGCTGCCATCACTGATGGCATAGCGCTGCACGCCCAGTGAACCGTTGACATATTCGCCCACGCGCCAAGCAGGGTTGTTGGACTCAATGATCCGTCCCGCAACTGAACCCCGCACCACGTCACCGGGGCGGACACGAAACAGGAACTCATCACTGTCGCGGGTGATCAGGCGCAGCGCCGCATCGATCCCGACATAGTGGGTTTCAATCAGCAGTTCATTCGCTTTGAGTACGGGAATCGGTGCTTCACGCACCTCAAAATCCTGTGGCCCCGATACTCCATGCGGTATGCGGGCCAGGAAAAGCTGTTGGTTACTGCCTTCATTGCTCACGTCATTCTCCCCTTTCTGAACATGTGATGAGTTGGCGATACTACCAATCGATAACGGGACAAGGGGAACAACGATGGCAGACAAAATCCGCGTACTCGTGGTCAGTAAAGGACACGCCTATAACCACGATTCCTTCCTGGCGATGCTCGATTCGATTGAGGACATCGACGCGACGCTGGTACAACAACCCGCCGCACAGGTTGTACTGCAACCCGGTAGCGTCGACCGGTATGACGTCGTGTTCTTCTACGACATGAGCGGCATCCCGGGCGTGGGGCTTCTGCATGACGGCGCCAACAATACCGGTGTGCCACCAGAAGGTTATCGCCGCGCCGTGGAGGCGTTGGTAACCACCGGCAAGGGCCTGCTCTTCGTCAATCACGCCACCGTATCGTGGCCCACATGGCCGCTGTGGCGAAAGATGACAGGCTCTTCATTCATGCTTTCGCAGGGCACTCTCGATGGCAAAGTCGTACCGGGTTCCGGCTACCGGGGCGGTCATGGACCGCTACCAAGTGCCAATATCCGGCTCGTCCCTCAGCGTGCACATCCTGTACTGGAGGGGCTCGAAGGCGGCTTTTTCCTGGCGGATGAGCTATATCTCAAGACAGCAGACTACGAACAACGGGTGCTGCCGCTGATGCGTGGCGATTACCGGTTTGTCATGGAGAACTTCACACCACCACCACTGGCGCCAGCTGCGGAGAAAGAAAGCTGGAAACACGCGCCGGGCAGTGACCTGCTGGTCTGGGCCAATGCGGTGCATAGCTGTCCGGTGGTGACATCGGACGTCGGCGACAGCCCGCTTGCATATGACAGCCCGGATTATCGACGGCTGATTCACAACGCGATCCGCTGGCTGGCATCCGCTGATGCAAGAAGCTGGGCCCGAGACTGGGTGAAATCCCACCCCTGAAGCCCGTCGTTGGCTGGCGCCGGAACCTTGTCGTGTGGGATCAGATGACGATTGGTGGCGAGCTGCGAAGCTCGCCCAGCGTGCGCTGGCAGGTCTCGCGCGGTTCTGACTCATCCACGGGGTGGTGTAGCAGCACCGTACAGTCATCGGACAACCGATTGAGCGGGTCTTCGCGGCCAACGGTTGAGTGGGCAGACACCGGGCAACCGGCAAAGATCCGCCCGTCGAAGATGTAACTGGCATGATCGCCATTCAGCGCCACCCGGCCGTGCAGGTGGCCGAGCCGCACACAATGGTCATCGTCCAGGTCAACCCGGAAACCCGCCCCTTCAGGCCCAGCTGTGCGTGCGCAGATGTGATCCGCGGTGAGGCGCGCCGCTGCAGCGCGCCCTTTGTGGTCTGAGCCGGTCGCCAGTATCCACTCAAAGATCAGGCTGCCCGCTGCGACCGCTGCGTTGACCGCATCCACTGTCCCTGGAAGCGGGTTGATCACGGCGCAACACTGCGTGCGGGAGTCCGCAGCAAGGCAGGAAAAACACTTTTCTGCCGAACAGAAAATCGGCGTTACCTGAAGGGTCATGTCCGTGACCGGCGTTGGCGGGTAGTGGCTAGACTAGAGGAGCGGCTTGAGTCGGTTATACGATTTAGGTCACAGCATGTTGAAAAATTGGGAAATTCTTCGAGCGAATCCATTATTCGCGAGTAGGCGTTCCAAATCTTCCATTATTGAACAGACCCCGGCGCATCAATCGCTGCCTTGATCGCCGGCATGGTCACGATAGGTGCTACTTCCGCCGTTGGGGCCTCGAGCGTCTCACCCCGCGACATCCGCCAGCTGGCCCATAGTTTTCCGGCACGGTTACCGGTGGCGCAGTGCACGACGACATTCCGGCCTGGCCAGGCGTTCAGGATGTCGTCTAGGTACTGAACATCGCGAGCCATGGGCGTTTCACGACCTTGGGGCAGATTGATCCACGTGATGCCGTTCGTCGCCATCAGGCGGGCCTCATCGTCTGCTCCCTCCGGAGTGTGTCTGAGATCGATCACCAGCGCATTCGCCGCCTTAAGCGCGGGCATGGCGGAGTCGTTCAGCTTGCCAGCCAGCACTACCCGAGGACTCACTTGCAACGTTTCCGCCGCGAGCATAGGACCACTGGGAGGGCCTACCATCATCGACTGGCAGGCGAATAGCTTAAGAACGATGACGAGGCTGAAGAATTTCCCGAAGTGAAGTATCCGCATCGCAGGCTCCCGGCACTCGCGCAGGCGACCAATCAGCCTGCGACCAATTCCGGGGACGATTGGACCAGAATGAACCCGCCCATGACCATTAGGAATACACCGAAGATCTGCTTGAGTGTTGCTTGCGGGAGCCTGAATGCGAGAGTGCTGCCCAACCATGAACCGATGATGCCGATGGAGGCAACACCAAGGATGATCATCGGGTCGAGTGTCAGCTCTTCCGTAGCGATGACTTCCGTGTATTTCCAGAATCCCGTGAAGGACTTGAGGGCAATGATCAGGAGGCTCGTTGGCACCGCCTGCTGCATGCTGAGCCCACCAAGCAACACCAGCGCGGGTACGACGAGGAAGCCGCCACCGACACCGACAAAACCTTTAACGATGCCGACCACGAGCCCTTCAGCGACGATCTTCCAGACGGCTTCACGCGGTCTTCTGTCCGTCGCAAGCCTATGATGTCGGGCGCAGCATGAATCCCGCCGCCAGCAACATCACCAGTGCAAACCCGACCAACTACACCGTGCCGGAAACGAAAGCCGAGCCCCAGGCACCAGCGTAGGTGCCCACCATGCCCGGAACACCGAAGAAGACGACACTGCGCCAATCCACCAGCCCTCGCCACAGGTAAGGCAGCACCGCGGCCAGTGCAATCAACCCAACGATTGCCAGCGATCCAGCGATTGCGACTTTTTTGTCCTGTCCCGCCAGATAGACCAGCACCGGGACCGTAAGGGTTGAACCGCCCGAACCGAGCAGACCGAGACTCAAGCCGATTGCGATGGTGCCGGGTCAGACCAACAGCAATGCGCTCATGATGATCCGTTCTCTGTAGGACCCTAGGGTTTGCGAGGTGTGTCCGGGCTGATTTCTCTTCTGGATTTTTGGTTATAAAGTTATAACCGTAGTTCTTCAAATGAGCACCGAAAAGCTTTTTTTGCATGCCGCGTGAACGGCGTCGCGCCTGTTCGTATGCTTCGGGGCTTCAAGCGAATGGTGGCTGAGATGGCGGGGGAATGGGTCGAAGGTGGCTGCCTTTGTGGCGCGGTGCGTTACGGCTTTGCGGCCGAACCAGGCTTTGTGGGCGACTGTTATTGCCGCCAATGTCAAAAGGCGACCGGCTCGCCCATGACCACCGTACTCGCCGTCGAGCGGGGAGACTTCAGACTGCTCATCGGTGAAGTACGCGATTTCACCGTCACGGCAGACAGTGGCCGCAAGGTCACCCGTCAGTTCTACCCGCAGTGCGGAACGCCGCTCTTCACCCGCGCCGAAATGAACCCAAGCCAGGTGTTTATCAAGTGCACCACACTGGATGACCCCAACCGGTTTGTGCCCGTCATGAGCTGCTGGACTGCATCGGCGCCGTCCTGGGCACCTCTGGCCGAAGTAGCGCATTCGTTCCCGGGCAATCCCTGACACCCGACCCTGCTCTGCTTCAAAACTTCTCTGCTTCATAACTGGCCAGATTGAAAATAAAGGAGAACCATCGTGCCCGTCCGATTCGACAGCAAGATCGTCCTGGTGACCGGCGCCACCTCAGGCCTCGGCCGGGACGCAGCAATCGCGTTCGCTGCTGCTGGTGCGAAAGTAGTCGTCACCGGTCGCCGAACTGATGCAGGTGAAGACACACTGGCCCGCATGCGAGCAGCGGGTGGTGAAGGCATCTTTGTCGCCGCAGACGTCAGCCGGCCAGAAGATGCGCAGCGTGTGGTCGAGACGGCGACAAGCACCTTCGGCGGGCTGGATATCGCCTACAACGTCGCTGGTATCTCTGGCGACGCATGGTCCAAGTGCAGTGACTACGACATCACTGCCTGGAATGAAGTTGTCGCCAGCAATCTATCTTCGATGTTCTACTGCATGCGGTTTGAGCTGCCGGAAATGAAAAAACGAGGCGGTGGCGCCATCGTCAACATGTCGTCCGTGGCCGGACTCGTCAGTACACCGGGTGGTGTCGGGTACGTGGCGACCAAACACGGCATTATCGGTCTCACCAAGGCCGCTGCACTGGACCATGCTGCCGACAACATCCGCATCAATGCCATCGCACCGGGCGTGATTTACACCGAGATGCTCGAAGCCGGAATGAAGGCCCACCCTCCGCTTGAAAAACAGATGATGGCTAAACACCCGATCAAACGTTTCGGTCAGCTGTCGGAAGTTACCAAGGCGGTGCTGTGGCTTTGTTCCTATGAAGCATCGTTCGTCACCGGCTCAACTCTCACAGTGGATGGCGGATACACCATCCATGCCGCTGAGGCCTGACGATATCGATCTGTGGCGCGAACAATACAGGATTGCGCCTATATTCTACGCGCCACCTCGGCACCTCCGTGGATGGCATTCATGATGCCGGTCCGTCCTTGGACATCGCCGATGAGGTGTACCTGGTAGCGATTGCCCGGGTTGAGCGCCGTGACCAGATCCCGGTTCGGTTGGTTGAACGTCACCACCACCACCGTTTTTGCAGTGATACGGCGCACACGCGGCGTGAACAACACACCGATTTCGACCTCTTCCGCATCGATCCGGCGCAGATAGTGGCCACCAAAAAAGTCGAAGTCCGATGACATGAGCCGTTCCCGCGATGCTTCAACCGTCACGGGCGGGAACGGAACGGTTCCACCAATACCTTCATAGCGTGAAACCATTGTCACGTGCACACCGGCTTTCAACAAAGCATCACACGCGGAGATAGCTTCAAAGGAGCCGGTGTCATCGAACACTACGGCGGGCCCTTGGATTTTCACCGGTTCTCCGTGACCGAACAGCTGCCAGGCATTAAACACGTGCTTTCGGTCAAAGCCCGGAATGGGCTGGTTCGGCGTCGATACCTGAAAGCCGTCGTGGCGGGGAGTCGTACCGGTGGCGATGATCACTTCATCCGGGTCGGTTGCCGCAATAGTGTCCGCATCCACCCAGCTGTTGAGGTGTACTTCAACACCGAGGGATTGCACTTCATCAATCAGGAACGAAACGATGGCACCGACGTCCGCCCTTCGCGGTGCTGACGCTGCGATGGCGACCTGGCCACCGAGCCGCTGCCCCGCTTCATGCAGGATCACCTGATGGCCGCGCTTTGCCGCAGTTCTTGCGGCTTCGAGACCCGCTGGCCCACCACCCACGATCAGCACCTTCTTCTGTCGTTCTGCTTTGTCTGCCGGCTCAAAGGCAATGAGCCTTTCTCGGGCAGCTGCGGGGTTGACCACACACGACAGCGGATGTCCACTCATGATCTGGCCGACACAGCCGATGTTGGTGCCAATGCACGGCCGGATGCGGTGCTCCTCACCACGCTTCGCCTTGTTCACCAGTTCAGGATCCGCAAGCATTGCCCGAACCATGGACACCATGTCCGCGTCGCCTGCACGGATGATGGCTTCCGCGTGATCCACAGTATTGATACGGCCAACCACGATGGTAGGTTTGGTTACCCGGCGCGTGATGGGCGCGTTGGCGGACATCTCCGCCCCGAGTGGATCGTCGGTCGGCGCGATCAGGGTGTGAAACCGCCAGTAGGAACCCATGTGCAGGGATACATAGTCAACGATCGGGTCGAGCCGCGCCGCAATCTCCGCCACCTGGTCCGGAGTCAGTCCGCCCGGCGTAAAATCCTCGTTAGGCAGGCGAACACCCACCACAAAGGCCGGATCATTCACTTCGGCACGAACTGCTTCGAGAATCTCCAGCAGGAAACGCATGCGATTCTCCAGCGAACCGCCATACCCGTCACTGCGCTGATTGAGCGCCGGTGACAGAAACTCATGGATCAGATAACCACTTGATGCATGCACATCCACACCATCAAGCCCACCGTCGCGACAACGTCGCGCCGCCCTGGCAAACGCCTCGACCACTTCGTCGATCTGCGCCTGTGTCATTTCGAAGGGCACGACACCTTGCTGATAGTTCGGAATCGCACTCGCCCCCCAGTTCTGTTGACCCCGCGCGCCATAACTCGCGCCGGCGTGGTAGATCTGCTGGAACAGCACTGTGCCATGGTTATGGATTCGCCGGCTCATCTCCCGGTAGTAGGGGGTCACGTCGTCAGACCACAACGGAATCTGCGTCGCGACAAGCCGGTGCACGCCGGTCGCTTCGAGGGTGATCATGCCCACACCACCCGCGGCACGGGCTTCGTGATAGGCAATTGCGGCCTCTCCCGACAACAGCGTGCCGTGAGCGGAACGGCAGATGCGATTGGGGATCGTAACTCCACCGACCTTAAGCGGACTGAAAACATGCGGATAGGTCGGGTGTCTGCTCATGGTGATTCTTCCAATGCGTAGGCAATCAGCCAGTCACCTGCCGGCGACATGGAGGTGAAGTGTCCGCCCGCGGCGATCACGACGAACTGTTTGCCGTTGACCTGATACGACATCGGCACCGCGTTGCCCGAAGTCGGCATCTCATCTGCCCAGAGTTCCTTGCCGTCGTTCAAGTCAAAAGCCCGCATGTGGCGATCACCTGACGCAGCGATAAAAACCAGACCTGAAGCCGTCACCATCGGACCACCCATCTCGACACCACCGGGCAAGAGGGAGAATGGCCATGGTGCCTGGTGTTTCAGCGTGCCGAGTGGAACCGTCCACACGAGCTCGCCGCTGTTCAGATCGATGGCTGACAAGGTGGCCCACGGTGGTTTAGTACACGGCGCACCGAGAGGCGAGAGGAACGGTCGCATGCTCACACAATAGGGCGAGCCCTCCTGCGGAAAGCCGTTGAGCCCTTCACATTCCGCCCGAGGCACCAGCTTCACGACCATCCCGACGTGTTTGGTGTTGGTGATCATGTAGTTGCGCACCGGGTCTACCGCGGGAGCGCCCCAGTTCTGGCCACCGATGTTCGATGGATAGAGCACCACACCACGTGTCGAGATCGGCGTGTAGATGGGCCCGGTGTCCATCGACTCCAGCTGTTCGCGGCACACGCCTTCATCCCAGAAGGTGAAGCCCCATGCGTCATCAGGGCTGATCCCGAGTTGATGCAGCGGCGGTGGTTTCAGAGGAAACGGTTGCGTCGGTGCAAGATATTCCCCAGGCGCGCCGCCGGTCTGCGGCACCTCATGCTCCTCGACTGGAAACAGTGGTTCGCCGGTTTCCCGATCGAGGACAAAGGTCAGCCCCATCTTGGTGACCTGCACCACCGCGGGCCGGGTCTTGCCGTCGATGGTGAGATCTACCAGCGTCGGCTGTGCGGGAATGTCGAAATCCCAAATGTCGTGGTGCACGGTCTGATAGTGCCAGACCACCTGGCCCGTGGCGCCATCGAGGGCTACCACTGAACTTGAGTAATAGTCCAGATCACCACCCCGATCGCCACCGTAGTAGTCCGGCGATGAATTACCGGTGGGCACGATCACAAGGTTTCGCGCGGGATCCACGGAGATCACCGACCACACGTTGGTGGTGTCATTGACGAACACCCCCTCATCATCCTTGTCAGCACGTCCAGGCGGTACCGGGTTCCACGCCCACTTGAGCGCTCCGGTGCGGGCATCGATTCCGCGCACCACACCCCCGGGAATGCCCTTACGCAGGCTGTCGACAATGCGTGACCCGATGATCAGCGTGTCACCGAGAACCGCGGCCGGAGAAGTGAGGTTGTATTCACCCGGATTGAATTCGGCGAGGCCCTGGCTGATGTCGAGCTCCCCGTCGATACCGAAGTCTGGGCACTTCTTCCCGGTCTTACCATCAAGCGCAATCAGCCGCGCGTCCAGCGTGCCCAGATAGATGCGATGTCCACACACCGCATCGGGTGATGTACTGTCGACCCTGCTGCTGACCGCGCGGCAATTGGTGAGCGACTGCTGGCTCATGTCGACCTTAGGATCGAATACCCAACGCTCTGCACCAGTGAGCGGGTCGAGCGCAAAGACCCGATTGAAAGGCGTGCAGTAATAGAGCGTATCGTTCACCAGAATCGGCGTGCCGATGAATGCACTTGCAGATTGGCTGCTGTCGCCCCCATCAAACCCCTCCACACCCCGGACGGTGCCGGTACGGAAGTCACCGGATCGATGGGTCCACGCGCGTTTCAGTCGATGCACGTTTTCGCGGTTGATCTGCTCGGCGGCACTGAAGTGGCCCCCTCCGGCCGCACTGCCATAATTCGGCCAGCCGATGTTTCCCGCATCGCTGGCGCCGGCAAAACCGCCGGCAAACGCCAGAGAGGGAAACAAAAGACATCCCCTGATCCTGAGCATCATTCCGTCTCCTCCACCCCGGACAGAAGCCTATGCGCTTGATGTCGACGTTGGCAAGGCAGGTAACCACCGCAGGCCAGCGATCCATATCAAAGCTTCCGGGCGGATCGGCAGTCGGTTAGGGTAATCACATGTCGAATCCACTGAATGAACTGCATTTGCCGAGCGTCGACTGGGTGCTTTCCACCGCCCGGTCGATCCGTCGCAATCTCGATTTTGATCGGCCACTCGACATGCGGGAGTTGCTGGACTGCATCGATATCGCCGCTCAGGCGCCCACAGGCACGATTGGCGAGGGCTGGCGTTTCGTGATCGTCACGGAGCCGGAACGCAAGGCCCGCCTTTCGACCCTCTACGGCGCGGTACTGGACGAGTTCTCCAAGCTGCGCGGCGTCACCATCAAGTCGACACAGCAGGCGCTGGTCAGCAGGCTGCATGAGATTCCGGCGATGATCTTCGTCTGCGCGTCAGCCCCACCCTCTGGCATGGCACTGGGCCAACAGATCGGTTACTTCGGTTCGATCCTGCCTGCGGCCTGGTCGCTGATGCTGGCCCTGCGCGCGCGGCACATCGGCTCGACGTGGACCAGCTTGTTGGCGTCACGTCAGGAGGAAGTGGCAACCATTCTCGGCATGCCGGAAAACACCATCAATCTCGTGATGTTGCCTGTTGGTTACATGAAAGGCGCCGTGCTCAAAAAAGCCGAGCGGCAACCGGCCCGCAGCATCACCTTCCTCGATACCTGGGGCCAGTCTCCGGAGCCATGATTGCGCAAGTCCGGGAGTGCGGATCAATACCCGGTGTTTTCCCTCTTTTCCTGCTGCGTACCACGGGCCTTGGACAACGCCGCCGCAGCCCCTTGGGTCATCCACTGAGATTCGCTGCCGAGTGTCACAAAGTGGAACCCAAGTCGCAGATACTCCTGCGTGTACTCCAGGCTTGATGTGTGAATGCCCGCCGCCACGCCGTGTTTGCGGCAGGTGTCGAGGATGCGTTGCACCACGGCCCGGTGTTCCGGAATGCGGTTGTCCCCGTTGGGTGGCAGACCGATGGCAAGGGCGAGATCGGAAGGACCGATGTACACCCCGTCGAGGCCGGGCGTGGTGATGATCTCCTCCATCTTCTCGATCCCCTCCTTGGTTTCGATCATGGCGATGCAGGCGATCTGGTCGTTCGCTTCCTGGGCGTAACCTTTGCCGCCATAGAGCGCACCACGGATCGGACCAAACGAGCGGAAACCCTTGGGCGGATATCGGCAGGACATTACGGCCTGTTGTGCTTCCTCGCGGTTATTCACCATGGGAATGATCACACCCATTGCACCGGCATCGAGTACCTTCATGATTTCGTAGGGTTCGTTCCACGGTACCCGCACGATGGGTGTGGCCTTGCTGTTCGAAATCGCCGGCAGCATGTAGGTCAGATCCTGGTAGTCGATCATGCCGTGCTGCAGATCCACACAGACCCAGTCGAATCCGAGCTGTGAGGTTGCTTCCGCTGAATACGTATTGGCCAGCGAAAGCCACAGTCCGATGGTTTGTTCCTTGCGCCGCCAGGCGGCAAGCGAAGTGTTTTCACGCATATGTGTTCTCCCCTCTCAGTTTCGAAAAAACTCTCGTATCAAAAGGATCATGATCCAACAGAGTCAGTTCACGAGGCTCCAGGTGATGGCTGCCTTCTGCTTTGTATCGCCACAACTCGCAATGCCCATGGTCTCGCGCGCCTGGACGCAGACGGTCTGATTCTTGAAGCGAACCAACCAGGATCCGTCTGCCGCCTGAGCCGTGCTGATCAAAGGAGAATGCTCCGCCGCAAGAATTTCTGCGGCCTGCACCGCCGGCTCATAACATGTGCGTCCACGTGCATACGTCTTCACCATTTGCCCCGTTTCGGCTTCGGCGAGAAACTCCTCGATCCGGTCGGTACTCACTCGACCGTACATCACAGCATCAGGAGCAACCAGGACGTTGGGTGCATAACGATGCCCACCGAGATGTGTAGTTTGCCATACGCGATCACCTACTACTTCACGCAATGCCCGGTAAACTGGCAATCCGAATTCCGAACAACAACGATCCCGCAGGCCATGGGTGCATACAAAATAGAGTCGGTCTGACACGGGTTCGTCGTTCGCATCGATGAGCGATCGGTGATCCGCTGCAACCCGACGTCGCATCACGCCGTTCTCAACAATGAAAAGGCGGGTTGCGTAGGAGTTTTGTTGCTTGATGAACTGCCAGCGAATCCGCTTCCCATCGGCTTTCGCGGAATCGGCGAACGCATTCATCCAGTGCAGAAATTCGCCATCGAGGGGCCGTTCGTCCACAACCCGCGGTTGCCACGCACCCCGGTACTCGACCATCAGCCAGACATCCACGGTATCCGCCGTACCCGCGACGCCATCGCCGGCGAGCTTCGACAGTTCTGAGCAGTACGCGGTGTTCATGGGTCTACACACGAAAGCAGAATCACCCGATCATGACCGGTGAGTCCGGCGTGAACAAGCGATCACTCGTGGCCAGGAAATTCAGCGCCATAACCAATCCACGACAAGACTTGATGTGGTTATTATCCCTGCTGAGTACGGTCCAGTATCCGGGAAGGTAGTAGATGGGCGCAGGGACAACCAGCCGCCTGGCAGAACGTATCGCGTCTACCCGCTTTGACTCGCTCTCACCTGCCGCGGTGACGGTTGCCAAACAGTGCCTCCTCGATTTCATCGGCGTGACAATCGCCGGCATGCGCGAACCCTTGAGCCGCATCCTGCTGGCTGATGTGCGTCAAGCCGGTGGTGCACCGCTGGCGAGCATCGTGCTGGAACCCGGCAAGGTGAACCTTGATCAGGCGGCATTGGTGAATGGCGCCGCCGGACATGCCCATGACTACGACGACGTACACATGGACATGACGGGCCATCCCACAGTTCCGGTTGCACCTGTAATTCTGGCGCTGGGTGAGGCCGGCCGCCTCAGCGGCGCGCAGATGTTGGCCGCGTTCAGCGCCGGGGTGGACACCGAATGCATCCTCGGCAAGGCACTGGGGCCTTCCCATTACGCCCGCGGCTTTCATGCCGTCGGCACACTCGGCAGCCTCGGTGCTGCAGCTGCGGCATCGGTACTCTATGGTCTGAACGAAGCCGATACGTCACGCGCACTCGGCATCGCTGCAACCCGCGCCAGTGGCCTCAAATCACAGTTCGGCACGATGGCGAAACCACTGCATGCGGGCAACGCTGCAATGAACGGTCTGTCTGCCGCGCGCCTCGCCAAACGCGGTTTCACGAGTCGCAGCGACATGATCGAAACCGCACAGAGTCTCGGTCTTACGCTCTCGGATACTTTTGATCCGGATCGTTATGACAAAGCACTCAACGCCCCGGCCTATGCACCGGGAATCTGCTTCAAGTATCGCGCCGCTTGTTACATGACCCGCTCCAGCATCGAAGCGACCAAGACCCTTATGCAGCGGCATCAGCTCGCCGCAACGGATATCGACGCAGTAGAGATCACTGTCAATGAAGGCCACTTCGGCGTCTGCAACATCTTGAATCCGCACACCGGCCTTGAAGCCAAATTCAGCCTGCGTTTCACCGCCGCAATGGCCATGGCCGGAGAGCACACCTCGGGTATCGATGCATACACCGACGATCTTACGACGCGGCGTGAGCTCACAGCGTTGCGTGATCGAATCACAGTTAACGCCTGGGATTCGCCCCGCGCGGAGTCACGCGTACGACTCAATGTCAGAGGCGAGTGGCTGGAAGAGGACTGCAACGTCGGCATCCCGATGACGGATCTGGATCTGTAGTGGACACGCCTGATCAGCAAATTCCACGCACTCGTTGACCCGGTGCTCGGCGCGGACCGCGCCCGTCAACTGGTACGGCTGTGTCAGGACTTCGAAACCGTCGACAATCCGGCACCACTCTTTGCGCTGCTGGATGGCACGCAGATCAAGGGGGCTCTATGAGCGAACCGGACTTCAAGGCACGGGCCCGACACTGGGCCAAAGGCAACCGCTTCGAGGATTTCACTGAAGGGCGGGTATTCGAACACCACTGGGGCCGCACAATTACCGATGGCGACAATGCGGCCTTCACGACACAGACACTGTCGTTCTGTCCGCTCTACTTCAATACGGTTTACGCCCAGTCACAAGGTCACCCACGTACCGTGGTTAACCCGCTTCTCGTGTTCAACACCGTCTTCGGACTGACGGTTGAAGACCTTTCTGAAGGCGGTGGCCCGTTTCTCGGTGTGGACAACTGCGAGTTTCTCAAGGCCGTTTATGTGGGCGATACACCCACCGCAAAAAGTACGGTGGTGAGCTCACGTGAATCCAAAGACCAAGCAGCGCTTGGCATCGTCACGTGGCATACAGAAGGATTCAACTAGCGAGGTGAAAAGGTGCTGGACTATCACCGCACCAACCTCGTTCGCCGCCGCAACCCCGAGCGGAGTGCCCGCGCATGAGCCTCACAGGAATAGACAACTGGTTCGAGGATTTTGCCGTCGGCGATGTGTATCAACATGCGCGTGGCAAGACTGTTACTGAACAGGACAATGTTGGTATCACCCTGCAGGTGCTCAATACCGCAGAGGGTCATTTCAATGATGATCTGATGAAGAAGGCCGGGGTTGGAGGACGGGGTTGGACCGAACGAGTGGTGTTTGGTGGTGTGACGATCGCCATCGTGATCGGCCTCACCATGCAGGACACCGGTGAAAACGCCTTTGCCGAACTCATGCTCGACAAGATTCGTCTGAAGAGGCTGATTTTTCATGGCGATACGCTCTATGCCTTCACTGAAGTGCTGAACAAGAGCGCATCAGCGGATCGCGCCGATGCGGGTGTCGTTCATTTCAGGCACTGGGGTGTGAACCAGAAAGATCAGACCGTCTTCGAGGGAGAACGCAAGGTTCTCATCCGCCGTCGCATCCGTTGAACAACTATCTGTCGAAGGATCACTGAACATGTCTGCACAACCGAAACGCGCCCGTAGATGCCAGCTCTCCGTACCGGGTTCGAGCGAAAAGATGATGGCCAAGGTGGCTGACCTCGAACTCGATCATGTGTTCCTCGATCTCGAGGACGCGGTTGCACCATCCGCAAAGCCCGGAGCACGCGGCATGATCGTCGAAGCGATCAACCGCCATACCTGGCGACCACGTACAGTCTGTGTGCGCATCAATGATGTGGAAACCGAGTGGTGTCATGACGACATCATCGAAGTGGTCACCGGTGCGGGCGCAAGACTCGATACCATCATGCTCACCAAGGCGAAGAAGGCCGCGGATGTGCAATTCGTACACCTTCTGCTCGATCAGCTGGAAAAGAAACTCAAACTCAAACGCCGTATCGGCATCGAGTGCCTGATCGAAGAAGTCGAGGGCATGATGCACGTGGAAGAAATCGCGGCCGCGAGTGATCGACTCGAATGCCTGATCTTCGGTATGGGCGACTATTCCGCGAGCCAGCAGATGCAACTTGGAGAAGTCGGCAGCACCGGTGGCTACCCGCCTGATCTCTGGCACTACCCCAGGTACAAGATGACTATTGCGTGCCGAGCCAACAGGATTGATCCGGTGGACGGTCCCTACGCAAACTTTCGCAATCCGGACGGGTATCGCAAAGAAGCCGAGCGCGCCTTCATCCTTGGCATGGTCGGCAAATGGGCGATACATCCGAGCCAGGTGGAACTGGCGCAGGCGATCTTCTCACCCTCACCCGAAGCCATCGCCTCAGCCCGCAAGCAGAAGGCTGCCTATGACGAAGCGCTGGCCAAAGGGCTTGGCGCCATCAACGTGGATGGCGTGATGGTGGATGCGGCGAGCATCCGCATCGTCCAAAACAGCCTGGACCGCGCAGACCTTTACCGCCTCTGACAACCCTCAACACGCGGATACGCGGCGCGCTCTATTTCTGGTGATCCGGCGTCGGCACCGGATGCTCTGGGGTGATCAGATTGGCCGCGAGAACGACCACCGTGGCGACGACCGTCGCTGCCATCGCAGGTAGTATGTGGCTCAGAAAGATGTGCACCGGGTCGCACATACACGCCACATGCATGAGTGTCGCGGGCAAAACCATGGTGGCACCCGCCAGTGGCGCGGCGGCCTGCAGGGGCTGTAGCGGAAAGCGGCGTCGAATCAGTCCTATCGCGCCAATGAGCGGCGGAAGTGATATCAGCAGCGCCTCCCAGATACACGTCTCACGTTTGCCCGCCATGCTGGGTTCCACTGCGGGATGACCCAATAGCCCGGCACCAACGCTGCCAACGAACACACCCGCCAATACAAATGCTGCAACGATGCCAAGGCGAGCTTGGGTACCCCGTATCGAGCGAAGAAATCCCCACAGCGCCATCGCAAAACTGGCGCCCAGCCCGGCAAGCAGTTCCAGCAGGAGCCGAGGGTGTTGAAGCGTCTGGGCAAACCACTCGTCACGGTAGGGCCCGAGCAAGAACAAACAGCCCGCCACCCACAAAAAACTTACCGAAAACCAGAGCAGCGTTACTGTTAGCGGTGACAAAACGACGCGCCAGCGGCGCAAATCGCTGGCCAGCGACTCAATCAACTGTTCTGTGCGAGGAGGATTCATGCCATGTCCTCCTGCAACATTCGCTTCACCATCTTGATCGCTCGGGAAACCCGTACCCGCAGGGTGACTTCGCTGATGCCAATGTGTTGCGCAGACTCCGCAATGCTTCGTCCTTGCAAGCGCGTGAGATTGAACGCTTCCGGATAGGTGGGCTGCAAACGGGACAGGAGTTGACCGGTATAGATTGAGGCATCCAGTTCCGTCAGGCCGGGATCAGAAGGTTCCAGGGCCGCATGTTCATGGTATGCGTCCTGTTTTTTGCGAGCTCGCAAACTGTCGATACATCGATTTTGCACAATCGCGAAATACCAGGCACGAAAAGGTCCGTCAGGACGGAAAGTCTGACGGGCACGATGCAACGCCAACAACGACTCCTGTACCACATCCTCGATCAACTCAAAAAGCCGAATCGGGCAATCAGGAACGCACGTGTGACTGTCGCCAGCTCATGCAGCAACTGCCGATACGCGGACTCGTCTCCTCCCTGCGCCTTGATCATGAGTGCTTTCCAGCGCTCTTCGTCGGATTCGTACCTCGACAATACCATTCCCTCCTGAAACCGGGCCGGTGCCGTTCAAGGCTGACCCGGTTTAATTCCGATGCGCTGCATCGGAGGAGGGTCAGTGAATCCTTTGGACTCGTATCACGGCTACAGGGTTCCGCCAGTCGTCAACAAAAGGTGAAAGCACATCGCCGCCAACATCAGGCGCCAGATCGTGGAAACCGTTGCTCACATGAACGAAACCTTCCTCGCCCGGGTTCGAGCCTGGTGAATGGCCGACTCCACCGCAGCGGGGCCCCGGGATATTCCAGCAGTTTTGATCATTAGCTTCCGTACCCGCGTCATAGGCCACTGCTCTCACGATCTTCTGCCCTGCCACAGGCAACCGGACCGTGTTCACCGCCATAAACGCGTCGTTGGTGGGGATCAACTTCGCGGCAATGCTGAGGTGGGTTTGACCCCATCGCGGGCTCACAACCGTCGACACTGAACGACCCGGAGCCAACAGGCCGGGAATCGTTACTGTCGATCCGACTCTTTGCTGCACCTCAGCAGCGAGCGTCGCCGGGTTGCCGTCTTCTGCGAGTATTTCCAACCCGGCTGAAGCCGCCTGCCCGGAGGTAAAGAGCGCCACCTGGTCACGATGCGTCACCATCAGCTGAGGGGTGAAAGTCTGGCCTTTGGTGATGTTGGTGATGGTCACACGGTATTGAATGCCTGGCTCCGTGGCTGATGCCGTGGCAACCGAGAGCGATAATAGACAACCGGCGGCTACAACTGCAGTTTTCCGGATTTTGCGAAACAACTGATCCATGGTCACTGTCCTCATTGATTGGGACAGCAGATACGCGGGAGAGGTCGAAAAAGTTACATGCAGAGAAAAAATTTCCGCAGCGCGTCGTTCCAGACAGAAACGAACGTCTACCGGGCCAAGGCTTGCAGGCGGCGATCAGCTCAGTTCATGCGCCCGAGAGAGATCTGACTTCAGGTCTTTTGCCGCCATCAGATAGAACACCGTAGACAGCACATTGAAGATCAACACGCTGACGAGGGCCCACTGGATCGACCGGACGCCAAGGTCGGTGTTGGCGTTGAGCCAGTCTGAGGTAGCACCGACGATGAGCGGACCAAGACCCATGCTGATGAGATTGAGGATGAAGAGCAGGATCGACGCCGTCAGCGCCCGCATCCTCGGCCCAACCATGCCCTGCGCCAGTGCAAACGTCGGCCCGAGGTAATAGGCGCCGAGAAATCCTGGTATCGCACCGATCCAGAATGCCAGGATCGGATCCGGCAACAGGTACATCGTTGTAGAAAACGGCACGCTGACGAGCGTGGCAATACCCGGCAGCCAGACATACCAGCGAACATCGTTCTTGCCGAGTTTGTCGGCGAAGTAGCCACCAGAGGTCGTTCCCAGAATCCCGGCGAATCCGAGGTAAAACAGCACCAGCCCGATATCGGACGGGCTCATTTCGTGGACCCGCTGGAACATCATCGGCACGAAAGGACCGACGCCATAACCAACAAGCGCATGCAGCGCGCCACCGAGCGCCATGTAACGGAAGCTGCGCCGGCTCCACAGCGCCGCGAACACTTCCATGATGGGCGGCTCTTCCTTCTTCGCTTCAACCGCGAGCTGGGAGTGACTGCGAACGGGCTCGCGCAACCCGAATCGAACAAATACCGCCATCGCGATACCCGGCAAGCCAACGATGATGAACGCTTCGCGCCAGCTGAAGTTTTCCGTCAGCCAGCCGCCGAAGAGGAACCCCAGCATCGTGCCGACTGGAATACCGAGGGCATAGATACCCAACGCCGTTGCCCGCCGATCCTGTGCAAAATAGTCAGAGATCATCGAGTGAGACGGTGGGCTGCCACCGGCTTCCCCTACCGCCACACCGATGCGCGCGGCAAGCAGCTGCCAGAAGTTGCCGGCAAGACCACACAGTGCCGTCGCTCCACTCCACAAGGCCAGACAGATCGCGAGGATATTGCGGCGATTGCGGCGATCAGCCATCCGGGCTATCGGGATACCGAGGACCGTATAGAAGATCGCGAATGGCAGACCTGCGCCCAAAAGCCCGATCTGCCAGTCGTACAGTCCCAGATCTTTCTTGATCGACTCAGCGAGGATGTTGACGATCGAACGGTCAATGAAATTGAACACGTAAACGATGAAGAGGACGATCAGCGCGTACCACGCATAACCTGTCGTCTTCTGCTCTGTTACGCCAAACGTCGGCTTGTCAGCCGCTGATGCAGCCGGAGAGGATTGTTCCGCCATTAATCGTTCCTTCCCCCATCCAATACGGCACTGAGCCTAGCAGCCTTGGATGCGACATGCCTAGCGCATCGCATAATGGCTTCTCGATACAGTGCCGGCATTCAGTCCAACCCGAGTTTCAACCGCAACTGCTTCAGCTCTTCGGCCCATACCTTTTGACGCTCGGGCTTCTGAAACCGCGCCGGTCGCTTGTGGTCCTCAGCCAGCAACCGCTCAACTTCAATGAGTCTTTCCAGCGCAGCGTCTTCACCCGCCGGCCTGGATTCTGCTGCAGCGACCCAGGGTGATGTGTCCCGTTGGAGCGTCTGCGGCCCGGCAGAATCATCAAGCGAAGAAAAGTATTGGTCGGCATCGGAAATCTCGATCAGCTTTCCCCGATGAATCCACCAGAACCGGGTTGCAACCGTTTCAATGAAACGTCGGTCATGACTCGTGAACAGCAACGATAAACCGGGTTGCACCAGATCCGCTTCCAGCTCCTCTTTCCCCTGCAGGTCGATGTGGTTGGTGGGCTCGTCCATGATGAGAAGATTCGGCTGATTGAGCTGAAACGTGAGCAAAGTCAGTCGTGCCCGCTCACCACCACTGAGGACACGCACGGAGCGGTCCCGCTCGATCCACGGAAAGCCCAAGTGAATCAACGCTCGTTTGATGGTCTCTTCGCTTCGCTCCACCCGCGCACGAACCCAGGCATATGTTCCTTCATTGGCTTCAAACGCCGTCAATTCCTGGTCGAAATAGCCGATGCGCACATTGGGGTTGAAGCGGATGTTCGACTGATTGCCGGTATCCCGTCTCTGGGCTTCGAGCATCGTACGAATCAGGCTCGACTTGCCGGAGCCATTGAGGCCAAGCAGAGCCACACGATCACCTGGCCTGAAAACAAGTTCGTCAACGTCAAAGAGATGCCGGTTATCTGGTGTCGACACATCCACGTGATCGAGGATAAATACCTGCTTAACCTGCAACCATTCCGCGTCCACCGAGAGGGAAAGCCCGGAGCCTTCGGTCACAAACGTGACTTCGGCTTCGAGGTGGTCAATCCGTTTCTCCATGGACTTTGCCCGCCGGACAAACTTCTCGTTGTCGTGAATACGCCCTCAGGTCAAGAGCCGTTTGGCGCTCGCCTTAAGTCGTGCGATCTCCTTTTCTTCCGCCGTGCGGGCACGCAGCGCAGCTTCGTCTTCAGCTTCCAGTGCGAGCCGCGCCTGTGAGCAGGGAGAAGCGAAGTGATAACAACGCAGATCACGCAGCCACAAGGTCTTGTCCGTGGCATCGTCGAGCAGATCACGGTCATGGGAGATCATCAGAAAGGCGGGCACGTTTCCTTCCGTGAGGTAACGCTTGAGGTGAACCATCGCCTCCGAATCCATGTGGTTGCCTGATTCATCGAGCAACAGGAGTTCCGGATCCTGGAGAATCGCACGCGCGAACAGCACCAGGTTCTTCTGTCCTCCACTCAAGTGGTTCAGCGGGGAGTGCCATGAATCCTCAGAAAAACCCAGGGCATCCAGCAGGCTCTCTGCTCGCCAAGCTTCAACAAGTCGACGATTCGCGTCGAGAGAATCGATCACGGCATCGAGCGCACCTGATACTTCCAGCGCCGCAGGCAGAAACTGTTCGACAAGACCGACCTTGAGTCCCTGCTGGCGGATGATCCGGCCTGCATCCGGTTGCAGTTCACCGGTGATCAGTTTCAGCAGCGTGGACTTGCCTGAACCGTTGTGACCGACCAGACCGATTCTGTCACCTGGATCGAGGTGAAAGGTAAGACCTTCAAAAAGCGACTTAGTACCGGCCTGAAAAGAGAGACCTTGAACAGAGAGCAGTGACACAAGTTATCCCGTATGCAGTGGAGGCCATCGCACCGGGTCGAGTGAATGGTGGAAAGAAGATGGACTCTGGGAGTCGGCAACCCGGGCGCGTTAACGCATCAACAAAGGGGTTGCCCGCTTCCGGTCTCCAAGAACAAATGCGAGACCAAACCCGCACTTGTATGCAGTTGCCTGCATGAGGTCTCCATGTCGAAAAGTTGAAACCGGGCGATCTCGGCGCGGTGAATATGCGCGCCGCTTGTCCAAGGGGTTAGCGCCGAACCATCCCCTCCATCTCCTCAGCCTCCCGCCACGCCTTGGTGATCCTAAAAAACGGATTCGGCCCTTTGCCATAGGCGCCATTCTGGATGCTGCGGCGATTGGGTTTGCCTTCGTTGTTGTAGTACCCCGGGGTGCAATCACTGAGGAATGCTTCATTGAAGCGCGAGATGCTGATGATGTGTTCCACCCAGGCATCTTCGGCATCTTTGTCGGGCTCGATGCAGCGGATGTCTTCCTGCAAACACTTCTGTATGAGGTACTGAAAATGCCGCGCCGACTCGTCCATCGCATGCGGGAAGTTGGTGGTTCCGGCGGACTGTGAATTGCCGACGATGAAGAGGTTCGGAAAACCATGGGTCATATAGCCATGCAGCGTCCGGATCCCGTCGGCCCACTTGTCACCGAGTTTTTGTCGGTCTCGACCCTGCACGTCATAACCTGCCCGTCGAGTCCAGGCCGTTCCAACTTCGAAGCCAGTGGCAAAGACGATGCAGTCGATCGGATATTCAATGCCGTTGGCCACCACGCCGGTCGCGGTGATTCGATCAATACCGAGGCCCGCCGTATCGATCAGATGGACGTTCGGGCGATTGAACGTCGGCAAGTAGTCATCGTGGAAACACGGTCGCTTGCAGAACTGCCGATACCACGGTTTCAACGCATCCGCCGTGGCTTTGTCCTTCACCACTGCATCCACCCGCGCACGGATCTGGTTCATCTTCTGGAAGTCAGCAATTTCCATGAGCTTCGGGACATCAGCCCAGTCGACGCCGGTGCCACGGAACTTCGCCATTGAAACGAGGTTGCGGATGATCTCGGTCCAGCCGTCCTGAATGAGGTCCTTTTCAACCACACCACCGGAAGTGAGGGTGTTGAAGTTCTCCATGCGCTCCCGTTGCCAACCCGGCTCAAGTGACGCAGCCCAGGCTGGATCGGTTTTGCGGTTGTCGCGAACGTCCACGGAAGAAGGCGTTCGCTGGAAGACATAGAGTTCTTTGGCCCCGGCACCGAGGTGTGGAACGCATTGAACTGCCGTAGCGCCGGTGCCGATGATGCCTACGCGCTTGTCGGCGAGTTTGTGCAAACCACCTTCCGACGAACCACCTGTGTAGTCGTAATCCCACCGACTGGTATGAAAGGTGTGCCCTTTGTACTCACGTATTCCGGGAATGCCCGGCAACTTCGGCCGATTGAGCGGCCCGTTGGACATGATCACAAACCGTGCACGCATGTCATCACCACGATTGGTGGTGATGTGCCATCGCATCGAAACGTCATCCCACCGCAATCCGGTGACATGGGTGTGGAAGCAAGCGCCGGTATGCAGATCGAAATGACGCGCAATGCGACCCGCGTGTTCGAGGATTTCAGGTGCGAACGCGTACTTCGTCCGCGGTACATAACCGAGCTCTTCACAGAGCGGGAGATAGATATAGGCCTCGGTATCACACGCAGCGCCGGGATAACGGTTCCAGTACCACGTACCGCCCACATCACCCGCTTCTTCAATGATGCGAATACGTTCGATACCGATCTGTCGCAACCGTGCACCGCAGATCAATCCGCCGAAGCCACCGCCCACGATCAACACATCAACTTCGTCGTGCAATGCGGCACGGGGCTTCACCGGCCCTGAATAGGGATCGTCCAGATAACGCGCGAAGTCACCCACGACTTCCTGATACTGCTCGTTACCATCAGCGCGCAACCTTCGGTCACGCTCGAAGCGATATTTTTCACGCAGCCGGTCCGGGTCAAAACCGAGTTCTTCGGTGGTCGGCACGCGGGTGGTCTGCGCTGCAGCAAGACTGTCACTGGACATCACGTCTACCTTGATGGGCACCCCTGAAGGGAGTATGCGAGTTCGACCCATAATCTACTGCAAATCCACGGATTCCGACCAGTCCGATTCGGCTAATACGTATAACTACACCTTTTCGAACGCCGGTTTCGCAAGGTGTTGTATGGCCAACCATACTTTCCTTATATTCGCCTTCGACACTGGATCTCGACCCCTGATCAAATCCAAACAAGGCAGAAATATGTCCACAGCTCAGGTCACCAAGATGGTCAAAGCCCCCGCTGATGCGGTCTGGAAGGTACTTAGCAACTTCGCCGCTATTAAAGTGGGAGGCCCCATTGAGTCTTTTCACTACGAAGGTGAAGGCGTCGGCATGGTGCGCACCATCGGCATGGGTGGTGGCAAGGTCATCGAGCGGCTGGACGTACATGATGCAAAGACCCGCACCTTCGCCTACACGATATTGAACGATGACTGCCCGCTGCCGTTCTCGAACTACTCCGCGAGTGTCAACATCAACGACAACGGCGACAGCACCAGTACCGTCGACTGGGTCGGTACATTCGAAGCGCGTGGCGCGCCGGAGGCTGACGCGATCAAAGTCGCTACCGGAATTTACGCCGGTGCGATCAAAGGCGCTCAGCTCGCGCTGGAGAAGTAGCCTTCAGCGGACGACTGCAAACAAGCCGACTCATAGAAAGCGCATACCGCTGGCAGTACTCACTGCACGGCAAGGCTCGCACGAA